>JAFWQP010000116.1 GCA_017509045.1 Bacteroidales bacterium | reverse complement strand
TGGCGAAACCAGCGAAGGCGTAGCGGGCTACGGCGAGATGATTTCGTCAGTAAGATTCCGAAAGAAATGCCACTATGGCATGAAAAGGACAAAACAAAATGATTTCTGAGTGCTTTCCGTCCTAATGACCGATTTGGGTTTTACTCTCATTTTACATCCATTTTGACTTCAAATTATTAGAAGCCCACTTCTATTAATTGCTTGCAATTTAAAGCATAAGGCTCTAGTTTGATATATGACTGATTTTTCGACAACCTCGGAGAGGTTGAATTTTAATAACACCGTACAAGCAATGTACGGTGTCGCGACCGAATGGGAGCAACATCGTATATTGCGCAGTGCGGTGATAATCAATAAACAATAAACTGCGTCTCGAAGAGACGCGACATTGAGACAGTTTGGCAAAAATCAGTCATACTTTATACTACAGCGAAGCATAAATTCATATCAAATTCAAAATGTGCAATCTACAGAATCTATAATTCTCAAATTCTTGATATATATATTCCTATATACTATATTGGGGGTTAATAGTGCAAAAACGAACTGTAGCACTGTAGCGCTGTAGCAGATGTTCATTCGTGTTGCCAATCTACATGTCGTACTTTACAATCTATTTCCTAAAGGAATTGAATCTCTTTCAATTGGCACGACAGCCGTTCCCCCTTGTCGGTGACGAGCTGTAGGTGTCCGTATCTGTTCACGTCTAACAAGGTGGCTGAGATAGTCTGCCCATGATAGCCATATTGGGCTTCTTTCCCCCGTCGGAGCAGCAGGTTTAGGTAAGGCTCGTCGAGTGTGCCGATAGGGTTGTTTTGCAATTCGTTATATCGATGGGCAATGCAGTTTAGCATCTTCTCCAACGTTTCGTCCAACGGCCATTCCTGTCCTGTGAGTAGGCAAAGCGAGGTGGGGTTTGGCACCCATTCAGGGAAGTCTATTTGGTTCACATTCAGTCCTACCCCCACCACGCTGGCGGCTATCTGTCCACCCGCTATGCGGTGGGTTATCAGTATGCCGCAAATCTTTTTGTCGTCCACATATATGTCGTTAGGCCACTTGATGCGCACACGCCTATTCCCCTCCATAATCAGTGGCATCAGGTATTCCGCAATGCCTAGCGACACCGCCTTAGTCAGCTGGTATTGGTCGGCGATGGGCAGCCAAGTGGGCTTCAGTACTAGGCTGAAAGTAAGGTTCTTGCCTGGCTCTGCCTCCCAATGATTCCCCCGTTGCCCGATACCGGCGGTCTGTGTGCGGGCAGCAATAACGGTGAACTCCTCAGTCTCTGAGAGATTGAGGAGTTCGCAATATTGGTTGGTAGAAGGTAGGGTGTCGAACTTCTCTATCTTCATCCCGCACGACCTATACGGTCATTATCTCCTTCTCCTTGGCAGCGAATATCTTGTCGCACTCGCCAATGAACTTGTCGGTGATATCCTGTATCTCTTTTTCCACCTGCTTCACCTCGTCTTCGGGAACCGACTTGTCTTTCAGTTTCTTCACCTTGTCCATCACGTTGCGGCGGGCGTTGCGGATGTTCACCTTGCTGTTTTCCACCTCGGCGTGTGCTGCTTTGGTCAGCTCTTTGCGGCGTTCCTCGGTCATCGGAGGGATGACGATGCGCAAAATCTCGCCCTCGTGGCGGGGAGTGAAACCCAGATTGGCATCAAGGATGGCTTTGTTGATAGCACCGATGATGGTCTTTTCCCACGGCTGGATGATGATGCTGCGGGGGTCGGGTGTGTTGATGTTCGCCACCTGGCTGATCTCTGTCGGGGTGCCGTAGTAGTCAATCTTTACGCCGTCAAGCATGGCGGGGTTTGCTTTGCCCGAGCGGATTTTCTCCAATTCTTTGTTCAAGAAGTTGATAGCATTCTGCATGCTATTCTTAGCTTCTTCGATACAGGCTTTTGATAAGTCGTTCATGATATTATGTATATGGATTGTTTAAATGCCTGATTGTTTGAATGTTTGGTTAGAGGTTAGAGTAATTCGGGTGCGACAGCAATTTTTAGTTTTTAGTTTTTACCTTTTACTTTCCAATGCGTCAGCCAAATTCTCAATTCTCAATTCTTAATTCTCAATTCACTAAAGTTCCTATCGCCTCGCCCTTGACCACTTTTAGCAGGTTGCCAGGCTGGTTCATGTCGAACACATAGATAGGCAGGTTGTTCTCCTCGCACAGCGCAAAAGCAGTCAAATCCATTATCTTCAGTTTCTTGCCCAAGGCATCGGCAAAGGTAAGTGTCTCATATTTTGTTGCCGTGGGGTCTTTTTCGGGGTCGGCGGTGTATACGCCGTCCACTCTAGTACCTTTCAGTATCACGTCCGCCTTTATCTCAATGGCTCTGAGGGTCGAAGCGGTGTCGGTCGTAAAGAATGGATTGCCCGTGCCGCCACCGATTATCACCACGCGTCCTTCCTGCATCGCCTCGATGGCTCTGCGGCGCGACATCTCTTTGCAAATGGGCTCAATCGCCAAGCCGCCAAGCAGTTCGGTCTTCATGCCCTGCTTCTCCAACTCTGCCTGCAGTGCCATGCTGTTGATGAGGGTGGCTAGCATTCCCATATAGTCGCCCTGCACACGGTCCATGCCCTTCGAGGCACCGCTCAGCCCGCGGAAGATGTTGCCGCCGCCAATCACGATGGCCACCTCAACGCCCTGTTCCACCACTGTCTTGATGTCCTTGGCATATTGTTCCAGCATCTCGGGTGCAATGCCGTAACTTTGCTTTCCCATGAGCGACTCGCCGCTCAGTTTCAAGAGTATCCGATTGTATTTCATCTTGTCTGTTTTTATTTAACCAACTAATAATAAATATGCTATAGAGTTTGCCGCCCTATTTTTCAAATTACTAAAGTACTAAAAAAAACGCAAATGGCAACTTTTTTTTCATTTTGCCGTCATTGTGAGTAGTGGGTTCGCATGTGGGTCGATGGTTCGTAGGTCTCTCGCAGCCCTCTTATGAAGGTTAAAACAAGAGGGTAACTACCAGCGAATGTTACTCCAAAACTGAGGGTTATCTTTAACTCGTGGGGTCTCTCGATAATGTGCGCGAAATGCCGCTGTCCCTCTCTCGTGTTTTCTTTACTTATTCTATCGTTATACCTTAGTTATACTTTAGTTATACCTTAGTTATTCTATATATAATAGTATAACTAAGGTATAACTAAGGTATAACTAAGGTATAACGATAGAATAAATAGGGTAAGATAGAAGAGGTCATGAGTACGTGTAGTAGAGTCAAAAGAGGAGTTAAATATGCTACTTTTGCTATATTTTCAATTGCTTGTTTATTAGAGATATATACTTATTTTAAGATTATTTAAGATTTTTTATTGCCTAATTTTGCAAAAAAATCGATGTTTTTGTGTCTATAAAGCATTAAATGGGTAATAATGCCCGCACGAAAAGTTTAATTATCATTATGATGAAAAGACTATTATTATCGACAATGCTTGCCCATTCTGTCAATCTTCACCTCACGGTCCTTCTTCGATCCTTCTTCGATCCCTCGGCGGTGACGGCTTAAAACATTGAGAAATACAAAATAGAAACATATCGTCAAACAAAAACCCTCAAACAATGAAAAAAGACAGAAAACATGTAATCATCCTATCACTTATTGTAATGGTTATGTTAGGTGTAACCACGAGTTGTAATAAGGAAAAGCAATGC
>JAFWQP010000115.1 GCA_017509045.1 Bacteroidales bacterium | reverse complement strand
GCAACATAATCAGCTGTTGTCCGTTGTTGTCATAGTTGTCTTTTAAAAAGCCCGCAGGGCTTCTCTTTTAGATAGAAGACAACTTGGACAACAGTGACAACTATTAGATAAAGGCAACATAAGCAGCAAAGATAAAACTGTTGTCCGTTGTTGTCATAGTTGTCTTTTAAAAAAGCCCGCAGGGCTTCTCCATTCGATAGAAGACAACTTGGACAACAGTGATAACTATTATTATTTTAGATAAAGGCAACGTAAGCAGCAAAGATAAATGTTGTCCGTTGTTGTCATAGTTGTCTTTTAAAAAGCCCGCAGGGCTTCTCTTTTAGATAGAAGACAACTTGGACAACAGTGACAACTATTAGATAAAGGCAACATAAGCAGCAAAGATAACTGTTGTCCGTTGTTGTTATAGTTGTCTTTAATCAAAATAATGCGTCCCGACGCGACATGTATACAGAATTTATAGAGTCTTCCCAAATCGGTTAACAATTGCAAAAATACGAAATTTCTTATGATTACCTTCTCTTTTTTTTGATAATGTTATTAACAAAATATCCCGGACTCACGTATAATTCACACCTCCCACCACCTCTTAATCCATTCAACTATCTGATATCGACACCATAATCGGTAAAAAGCGGTAAAATAGTGTAGAATGCGATAAGAAGTAAAAAGCAGAAGGATGCCAAAACGAAAAGAAAAAAAAGTGTCTACTTTTGTATCGAATGAGAAAAAATGCGTAAATTTGCAGCGTAAAAAACGAGTTATTAACAACAAAAACAAACGAACAAAAAAAGAAATAAAGAATTATAAATTAACGACATAATATAAAGCGTTTTTGCTTTTCAAGTATTTCCGAAATCTGGACAATTTCGAATAGTACCATAGAAAGTGAAACGCCCACGGTAGTGCCGTGGGCTTTCTGTTGGTACTATAGGCTGTCCAGAGCCTCGGAAATAGACAGAAGTCCGCGGTTCTTTTGTATTATTTTGGAAAGACAACGCTAAGGTAAAAACAAGAAACTAAAATCAACATTATGAGCAACCTTAGTGAAACGAAACAAAGCCTTCTTGATGAACTACAATCTCGAGTGAAAGACAAAATATTGGAGCCGAGCAATGCTAATCTACTCAGAAAGTTCATTATCAATTCAGACAATGACGACGAGGCTTTGGCCATTGCAGCGCTGGGAACAACCTACAAACGTACTGGTTTTCATTTCGACAAACGTATTGAAAATCCCAGAATGACAGATACGGTAAAGTACTTAAAAAGAAATAAAGCTTTAAGTTTTGGTGACACTGCCGAAGGAGGTCCCTCGCATAAACTCATCATCGGAGACAACTATGATGCTCTACAAAACTTACTCATCCAATACAAAAATCAGATTGATGTGATATACATTGATCCTCCTTACGGAAAGGATAGTATGGGAGAGTTTGCAAAAACGAACTATCACAATTCTATCAGTCGCGACAATCTTCTGTCTATGCTGTACTTTCGTTTAGAATTGGCAAAACAACTTTTATCAGATAAAGGCGTTATACTATGTAGCATAGACGATAAAAACCAGGCTTATGTAAAATGTTTATTTGACGAGGTTTTTGGTGAGAAAAATTTCATCGGACAGCTCATATTGAAAACAGCAACAGACAATAATCCATCTCAAATTACTATTGAGCATGAGTATATGTTATGTTATTGTCTCGCTAGAAAGAATCAAACTAAATGGGAAAGAATAAACCGTGGAGCAGAACTGATTATTGCTAAATATGATGAAATAAAGATAAAAGGACTATCAATTACCGAAGAACAAAAAGAACTAAGGAAATGGATAAAAGATAATAAATCTATATTAAAAGGAGTAAATCATTACAATAACATTGATAGCATAGGTGTATATAGTAGTTCGGGCAATTCATCAAACCCACATCCAGGTGGTTATGATTATGATATTGTACATCCGGCTACCCATCTGGCTTGCCCAAAACCAGCAAATGGTTGGAGATGGCCGGAAGAAACCTTCTGGGAGTATGATGCAAAGGGTGAGATTATATGGGGTAAAGACCATTCCACTCAACCTCATGTGAAAAAGAGAATTGAAACTGCAGTAGATTCTTTGCGTACTCTCATCTATGAGGATAATCGAGCAACAACACAAATGTTAGAGAAGATTTTTAATACCAAAAATCTATTTAGTAATCCTAAACCCCCACATGTTCTCGCAAGAATTTTTGATTTTATCACAAATGAAAAATCTATTATCCTTGATTTTTTTGCTGGTTCTGGAACAACCGGTCACGCCGTATTAGAACTCAACCAAACCGATAGAGGAAATCGTACTTTCATTCTTTGTCAACTCAATGAGAAAACCGATACAACACCTAATGGCATTGCATACGATGTGACAAGCAAACGATTGAAACGTATTATGACTGGTGAATGCTATGATGGTAGCAGGGATTTCAAATGGGCTAAAGAAAATGAACCATACGGAGGAAGACTAGAGGTATATGAGATTGCTGAGGTGTCAAGTGCCTGTGCTGTACAAGGGCAAACTCCATTTGATGTGATAGACGAAACACTTTATGGCAAAGAACATTTTTCAACCATACAAGAAAAAATAGAATGGGTTTGCAGCAATTTTTCCCATACACAAATGTACGTTGAAAACAAGTATTGACTATTATGTTACAAGAGGTCAAAGATTTGCAAAACAGGGCAATAAGTGAACTATTCAAAAAGGCTCACTATCAAAAAAAACTAACGTTTAGAGCCCCAACTGGTAGTGGCAAGACTCGGATGATGGCGGATTTCATGAATCGTATACTTGCAGAGCAGCATGATGTAATATTCCTTGTTTCAACATTATCTAAAGGTGACTTAGCGCAACAAAACTACGACACGTTTCTTTCATGTGCTCAATCCGATGTATTTCCCGAACTGAAACCCTATCTTATCAACACAGAAATAAGTGGTGAGGAAGAACTATTTATTCCTATTGATTATAATGTCTATGTTTTGCCCCGCGACTTGTTTAAAAATGGAGGAGTTCTGACTCGTGGCCCGCTTGATCACTTCTTACGAACTATGACAAACGGTGACTTTTGTGCCGGCTTGGGGAAACGTATATATCTTATCAAAGACGAATGTCATCAGGCGACAAACAACCTTGACGAGATATCAGACCGTTTTTTTGAACGTACATTTAATTTCTCGGCGACACCTAATCTCAAAAGAGGACAGAAGCCTGACGTACAGATAAGTGACGAAGAAGCTGAGGCAGCGAAACTAATCAAAAAAGTGCATTTTATTGATGATGACAAGGCAACTGTTGAAGATGCCATAGATAAGTTCTTAGAAATAAAGAGACAATATAATAACCTTCTAGGTGTACATCCTTGCCTTATTATTCAAATCTCAAACAAGGACAAGGCTGACGAAGAATGGAGTAAAAAGATAAAACCAGCATTAGACAAACATCAAGCCTTAAAATGGATGGTAATTGTCAACACTTATAAGACTACTGGTGCGGAAGATAAGAAAAAAGAACTGCTTTGCGACACAAACGATGTTGTGAAGAAGAAACTGCCTGTGGCAAGGTGGAAGGATTATGCAAAAGGTAATAGTTCTACAATTGATGTCATCGTTTTCAAGATGGTGATTACAGAAGGCTGGGATATACCACGTGCTTGCATGCTTTATCAGGTGCGAGATACTCAGAGCAAACAATTGGACGAGCAGGTGATAGGAAGAGTACGTCGCAATCCCCGTCTTTTGGATTATGAGACCCTGCCAAAAGAGGCTCAAGAATTAGCGTCAACAGCTTGGATATGGGGAATCAAGCCTAGGGAGAATAACGTCAAACCAGTCAGCCTTTGGCAGATGGAAGATGTGAACCTGCAAGAACAAATACGTGTGAAGACTACAAAACTGGTCGGACTGACTGAGAAAAAGGATTTTGATATAAATTCTTTCATAGACAAACAAAGGGCTCCCACAACTTATAAGGACATTTTCACACTCTATAAGAAAATGATACTAGGCGAAAACGCTTTGCAGAAACTAAGTTATGACTATGCAAATGGCAATTGTCTACGTTGGTGGCTCTTTATGCAACACTATGATAAGATTAAGCATGAATACGACTCCTATATATGTGATTACAACAAGAGCATGGTTGAGGGGGACGAAACATCATTTCCAGCTAATTCAATCTTTTGGGATAGCGATATTCATGAAAACATTGAAGATTGGGTTTGGTGCTGCGAAGAGCCAAATGACATTTCTTTTGCGTTTGATAGTGAAGCAGAAAAAGAGTGGGCAAGTTGTCTATCAAAAGTGGCCATGAAAAATGCTGCAGAGGTGGAACAATTAGATGGTGAAGAACGATACATGTGGGGTAAGAACTATCCATATAATTCAGAAATACAATATGAGTATTACAGTCATGGAATACATAAGTCCTTTCCTGACTTCATAATGAAAGATGCACAAGGAAGGATTCACATATTTGAAGTGAAGAGTGTAAATGGGAAAGGGAAGGCTGGATTTAGTCCCGAAGAATATGAAATCAAGGTGAATGTATTGAAAAAATGCTATATGTCTGCTTCAAAGAGGCTCTTGAATCACATATTCTATATACCAATTAAGGATGGTGATAACTGGCAAATAATTAGATACATTGAAGGAAAGGAGGTGATCATGACTATGTTGCAATTTAAAAAGTCGTTCAAAGATGAAAGTAAAAAAAAGTAGTAAAGTGTTCCCGCCGCTGCGGATGTTCCAGTCGTGGTTCGATGTGTTTGATTTGCAATCCGACACTTATTATTATCAGGATTTGTAATTCGTTTTGATATTATCGTCCTGCCGCAACTGAGAACACTTCGGCTACAACTAAGGTAGCGAAATACCCCTCTATACACTCAACATAGGCAACAACAAAAGCTGTATCAAAATTTTACGGCGGTAAAATTTACGGCCATAAAAAAGTGGAGATACGAAAACGAACCCGCAAAGATTAATATTGTTCCCATATTGATGAAAGAAAAACACGATGCAATGTACAGTGAACAGTGAACACTTCAGGTGAAAGTTACAAGTTACATGCGTATGCTTTTGGTTATTGAGAGAGTTATATGTTATATTAATATAATGATTAATAATTAATTATATTATTGTAGACTATTTTGCATATAAAACACATTGCATGTAACTTGTAACTTTTGTAACTTCTCTGCAATGTGTTTGTTATTAATCGATTATGTTGATTTGGGCGCGAAAAGTGCCGTGTAACTTTTGTAACTTCTATGTTTGAAAAATATGCGCTCTAGGTTGATATAGAGTGATTTGTGTGTATTCCAATCTTGTCACGCAGATTGGAAAAATGAAGGACATTCTGCTACAGCGCTACAGTGCTACAGTTCGTTTTTACATTTATCAAAACTTCGAATCAACATTTATGGGGATTTCTATCTGTCAAGAATTTGAGAATTAGAGATTTTATTGATTGCACATCGAGAAATGGACACCCATAATCCCAACTGTAGCACTGTAGCACTGTAGCGCTGTAGCGCATCAAGCACCCCATACGAGAGCGAGTCACGGCTTTGGTGTCTGATATTTAATAATATAAGGCAACCTATAATTATTACTTTCGAACACGAATAACACGAATGACACGAATAATAATTCGTCAGATACGTGCGATTCGTGTTCAAAGAATAATCATAGTTATAGGAACACGAATAACACGAATAATAATTCGTCAGATTCGTGCGATTCGTGTTCAAAAACACATTGCATGTAAAATGTAAAATGTAAAATCTTTGCAACGATTTTGTATTTTTACGACACATTCGGTTATCGTGTCATGCAAGAAAGTGTGAACTATGAACTATGAACTATGAATTGCATGTGTTTTTTCCGTAATATGGGTAATAAATTATATAAATAATTAATTATTAATTAATTATGTTAATAATACCATATAATGTACCGCTCAAAAAACCAAAAATCATTGCATTTCACAGTTCATAGTTCATAGTTGGGTGTATGTGGCTGTCGGTCATTATGTTTGTTTTGTAAACTATGAACTGGGGTGTGAACTAGGGTCTCATCCCTATTGTTATTGTTATTGTCATCGGGTGCCACATAGTCCCACTTTTTTTTCTCAAAGCGGCACCATCTTTTTGTTCTTTTGGGTATAATTATTACAGACGGTCGCTTCCACTCTGGGTTCGTTCTGGGTTCGCTCTGCCTTCGCTCTGGGTTCGCTCTGGCTCCACTCCTAAGAGTGGAGGAAAAGAGTATTCAAAATGGGATGAAATAGACTTCAACAACACTTACCAATTTGTCGGTCGCCCTCAATTATTGGTCATGGGTTCTGACTCTTTTGGGAAATAGTGGTCAAGGTCTTGTATGAGGTCGTCGTTGAACATGACGATGCCGGGTTTGTAGAGGTGGTTGCTGTTGGCGAAGTGTATGGTGTCGGTCATGGGCAGTATCTTGTAGCGGTAGGGGCCTAGTGCCTGCATTTGGCGTTCGAACCATTCGTGGTTGAGGAAGGTCTTGCGGAGTTGTTCGGCGTCTTGCACTTCGACGAGTAGGTAGGGGATGTTGCGTTCTTTGAACATGGCGATGCATTGCTTGAGTGCCTCCAGCTGGTTGGCACGGATGGTGAGTTTTTTGCGGGGATAGCGTTTGATTTCGAAATGGCGAGAGTTGATTTCGACATAGCCTCCGGGTACGTATGCGGCATCGTTGATGATACTGTCTTCGACGAAGGATGCCAGGCGGTTGCATATCTTTTGATTGTAGAGGGCATAGAGCCATGTGTTCACCACCTTCATGTTGCCCATGCGCCAAGCCATGCGTGTGATATGCGGGTTGAGCGGGGTGTGGGCGAGGATGTCGACGGCACTTTCAACGCCGTCGTTGTTCATGATGTCGGGATGCACCTCGAACACTATGTGGCGGGGGCGGATGCTGTCGAGGTAGGTTTGAAGCAGGACGAGGGTCTGTACGGGTGTTTGGTTGGAGGAGCCGAGGTTGAAGCAGGTGTAGCCGGCGGCTTGGTAGGTGCGGGTATCGAAGGTGCGATAGCTGTGGGATGAGCCGAGGAAGAGGATGTCTACATCGTGGTAGTTGGGAATATCCTTGATGCGGCTACAGAGGTGGCCGGAATGGCCCATGGTGGTGTTGGCTGAGCGCACCCAGCCGAGGTCGCCGAAAAGCCATAGCATCAGCATGTAGCCAAGCAGGGCGGTGGGCAGGAAAAGTAGCAGTCGGAGGAGCAGTTTTTTCATACTAGGCTAAGGTTTTAGAATTGGAAATAGATAAAGGGCATCTCTTTGGTGACCATGAATGCTCCGATAAGGAAGATTAGCACCACGTAGGTTGCCCAGCGAATGGCGCGAAGGCGTGGCTGGCGGCTAAATTCGTGTGGCTGCTCTCGGTTGAGCCATTCCACCACGGTCATGAGTAGTACGGCTACCGCCACCACCCAAGCATCGATGGGGGAGGTGGTGGTGGGGGCTCCGCCTTCGGAGAGTTTGCCAAACATAAGTCCGTAGTAGTGAAAGGCCTGCTCGATGCTGTCGGCACGGAAGAGTATCCATCCCATTACTGCCAAAAGGAAGGTGAGCAGCATCTGTCCAAGTTCGCGCAGCGAGGGGAGTGCACGTCCCGCGGCCACAGTATCGGTGTAGCGGCGGTTTTTGCCCAACAGGATAAGTGGTAGGAAGAGCAGGGCGTGGTAGGCGCCCCATGCCACGAAAGTCCAGTTGGCGCCGTGCCATAGGCCGCTGACGAGGAAGATGACAAAGGTGTTGAGCACTATGCGTGCCTTGGGGACACGACTGCCGCCAAGGGGGATGTAGATATAGTCGCGAAACCAGGTGGTGAGTGAGATGTGCCAGCGACGCCAGAATTCGGCGATGTCGCGGCTGAAATAGGGGACGTTGAAGTTGCGCCGAAGGGTGATGCCAAATAGTTTGGCACAGCCGATGGCGATGTCGCTATAGCCGGAGAAGTCGCCATAAATCTGTATGGTGAACAACGCAGCAGCGAGGAGTAACGAGGCACTGTTGAACCAGTCGGGATGGGCGAAGATGGGGTCGACATAGAGGGCACAGCTGTCGGCCACCACCATCTTTTTGAAGAAGCCCCACAGCATCTGGCGAAGGCCGTCGACACATTGGCGATAGTCGAAATGGCGACTTTGCTCAAATTGAGGCAGAAGGCTGGTGGCGCGCTCGATAGGACCTGCCACCAGTTGAGGGAAGAAGCCGACGTAGGCAACGAAAGCCACGAGGTCGCGGGTGGGGGTGATGGTGCCGCGATAGACATCGATGCTGTAGCTGAGGGCTTGAAAGGTGTAGAAGGAGATGCCCACGGGCAGTATGAGGTGCAGCAGCAGCCCATCGGCCTTGCCGTTGAGGAAGAGGTCGGCAAACGACTGGGCAAAGAAGTCGTAATATTTGAAGGTGCAAAGTATAAGCAGGTTGAACACAATGTTAGCCCAAAGAAAGCGTTTTGGGGTCTTGGATTGCGCAATGGCAATGCCGGAGGCATAACTGCAGAGAGTGGTGACGGCGATGAGGATAAGAAAACGCCAATCCCACCAGCCATAGAATAGATAGGATGCAGCCACCACGAAGGCGTTCTGCCAACGGGTATGCCTACCTAGCAGCCAGTAGACGATAAACGTTATTGGCAGAAAGATAAGGAATTCTATGGAATTGAACATCATATTCAGTTTGCAAAAATACAAAAAAACAATGATTGATGAAAAAAACAGATGCAATTATCTATTATTTAAAAAAAAAATCATATCTTTGCAATTTGAAAATTTGGGTATAGTGTACCCTATAATATATAGAAAACAAAATAAAAATCAATATAATACTATGAAGAAGATTATCAACACCCCCAATGCGCCTGCCGCAATCGGGCCTTACAGCCAAGCTGTTTTGGCTGGCAACACATTGTACATTTCGGGTCAGATACCCATCAATCCCGCCACCAAGGAGGTTCCCGAAGGCATTACCGCCCAAACCGAGCAGGTGATGCAGAATATCAAAGCCATCCTTGATGAGGCGGGTTTCACATTCCAGGATGTGGTGAAGTCGACCTGCCTGTTGGCTGACATGGAGTATTTCAAACCCATGAACGAGGTTTACGCCAAGTACTACAGCACCGACTGCCCCGCCCGTGCCGCCTTTGCCGTGAAGGGCTTGCCGATGGGTGTGCTGGTGGAGATTGAAACAATAGCAGTTAAATAAATGTTTGAATGCCTGATTGCTAGAATACGTTAACCACATGCCCCACCACTTAGTGGCACCCCGATAATGAGGAGGTGGCTGACGCACTAAAAACACAATCAAGCAATAACACAATCAAGCAATTAAAGAATATGGATTTTAGTTTTACTAAACAGGACCAGCTCTTCTTGCAGATGATTCGCGAGTTTGCAGAGAAGGAGGTCAAACCCCTCGCCGCCGAAGTGGACGAGGAGGAGCGTTTCCCGATGGAGACGGTCGAGAAAATGGCCAAGATAGGCCTTATGGGCATTCCTATTCCCACACAGTATGGTGGAGCAGGTGGCACGAACATTATGTATGGTATGGCTGTGGAGGAGTTGTCGCGCGTGTGCGCTACCACTGGCGTTATCCTGTCGGCACATACCAGCCTCTGCTGCGCTCCCATTTTGGAGAACGGCACCGAGGAACAGAAGATGAAATACCTCCCCAAACTCGCCAGTGGCGAATGGATTGGTGCCTTTGGTCTCACAGAGCCCAATGCAGGTACCGATGCTGCCGGCCAGCAGACGACCGCTGTGCTCGAAGGCGATGAGTGGGTGCTGAACGGTAGCAAGATTTTCATCACCAACGGCAGCTATGCTCATGTGTTTATCATTATTGCCATGACCGACAAGAGCCTTGGTACCAAGGGTATCAGTGCCTTCATCGTGGAAAAGACCGACCCGGGCTTTAGCATTGGCAAGAAAGAGAAGAAGATGGGTATCCGCGGCAGTGCCACTACGGAGCTTATTTTTGAAGATTGCCGTATTCCCAAGGATCGTCAGCTGGGTCAGTTGGGCAAGGGCTTCGGTCTTGCCATGAAGACTCTCGACGGCGGTCGTATCGGTATCGCCGCACAGGCTCTGGGTATCGCTCAGGGTGCTATGGACGAGACGGTGAAATATACGAAGGAGCGTAAGCAGTTTGGTCGCAGCATCAGCCAGTTCCAGAACACCCAGTTCCAGATGGCCGATTTGGAGACCAAGGTGCAGGCAGCCCGTCTGTTGGTGCGTCGTGCCCATTATAACAAAGACAACGGTATACCCTACAGCGCAGAGGCTGCTATGGCTAAGCTGTTTGCTGCCGAGACGGCAATGGAGGTGACTACCAAGGCCGTTCAGTTCCACGGTGGCTATGGCTACACACGCGAGTATCCCGTGGAGCGCATGATGCGCGATGCTAAGATTACCGAGATTTACGAGGGTACCAGCGAGGTGCAGCGTATGGTGATTGCCGGCAAGTTATTTAAATAATAGTCAGACCAGTCAGACTATTCAGACAAGTCTGACATAATTTGAAGAACATGAAAATCGTAGTATGTATAAAACAAGTGCCGGACACCACCGAGGTGAAGATTAATCCGCAAACCGGCACGCTGATTCGCGAGGGTGTTCCTAGCATTATGAACCCCGACGATAAGGGTGGCTTGGAGTTCGCCCTACAGTTAAAAGATAAGTATGGTGCCCATGTCACGGTTATTACAATGGGTTTGCCCCAGGCAGAAGCTATTCTGCGCGAGGCATTGGCAATGGGTGTTGACCGCGCCATTTTGCTGACTGACCGTAAACTTGGCGGTGCCGATACTTTGGCAACATCCAGTGCCATTGCTGGTGCCCTCCGCACGATGGATTACGACTTGATTATTACGGGTCGTCAAGCTATCGACGGCGATACCGCACAGGTGGGTCCTCAGATTGCTGAGCATCTCGACCTGCCCCAGGTGTCGTATATGGAAGACCTCCAGTATGACGAGGCAACTAAGACTTGCACCATCCGTAAGCAGATGGAGGACGGCTACCAGATTCTCGAGATGCAGGCACCTTGTGTGGTGACTGCTCTTGCTAGCGCGGTGCATCCTCGTTATATGACGGTCAGCGGCATCGTCACTTCCTACGACAAGGAGGTGGAGGTGTGGGGTGCCGACCGCATTAATGTCCCCGAAGACCGCATTGGTAAGGCAGGTTCGCCTACGTCGGTGTTTAAGTCATTCCCCAAACAGCTGAAGCCTGCGGGTCAGACTTTCGAGGTGACCCCCGAAGAGGCTGTGGAACTTATTGTCAATAAACTGAAAGAAAAACATATTATCTAATAGCCATGAATTTACAAGATTATAAAGACGTATACGTATTTGCCGAACAGCGTGATGGCAAAATCCAGAATGTGGCTCTTGAGCTGTTAGGTAAAGCCCGTGAATTGGCTGACGCCAATAACGAGAAAGTTGTTGCAATGCTGCTGGGTAAGAATATCAAAGGTGAGGCACAGACGCTGGTGGCTCATGGTGCCGACAGAGTGTTGGTGGTCGACCACGATTTGTTGGCTACTTATCTCACCGAACCCTACACCCAGGCAATCACCCAGATTATTAAAGAGTGTAAGCCCAGCATTATGCTGATTGGTGCTACCACAATCGGTCGCGACTTGGGTCCCCGCGTGTCGGCTCGTAATATTACAGGTCTTACAGCTGATGCCACTAAGTTGGAAATCAGCGATGACGAGGCACACGAGTTCCGCATGACCCGTCCTGCTTTCGGTGGCAATCTGATGGCTACGATTCTCTGTAAGAATCACCGCCCGCAGATGTCTACAGTTCGTCCGGGCGTGATGCAGATGATGCCTGCCGACCCCAACCGTAAGGGCGAGATTGTTGACTATCAGGTTCAGTTTGACGAGAAGAAAATTGCTCGCGTGAAGATTGTCAAGACCGTTAAGGAAGAAAAGGTTATCACCGATATCAGCCTGGCAAAAGTGCTTGTTAGCGGCGGTCGCGGTGTTGGCACCAAAGATGGTTTTGCCAAGTTGGAAGCATTGGCTAAGGAGTTAGGCGGCGAGGTTTCTAGCAGCCGTGCTATGGTTGATGCTGGAGTGATGGATCAAAGCCGTCAGGTTGGGCAGACGGGTAAGACTGTTCGCCCCAATCTCTATCTCGCTTGCGGCATTAGCGGTGCCATTCAGCACCTTGCCGGTATGGAGGAGAGTGAGTTGATTATTGCCATCAACAAGGATAAATTCGCTCCTATCTTTAGCGTGGCAGATCTCGGCATTGTGGGCGACCTCCACAAGATTGTGCCCATGCTCACCGAACGATTGAAGAATATGTAACGAATCGCTATTCTGATAAGAAACGGCTTCCGCTTATTGGTGGAGGCCGTTCTTTTTATGAGTCTCTGAAATGCGTTTGTAAATGTTATTTTTGCTGTAAAAAGTTATTTTTTTTCTAAAATATCGTTTTTTTTATGTATTTTTGCGAATTGATTGAAAATGTGAATGTTTGGTAGTGGGGGGGTAATTGATTGATATTTAGTTTATTCATATATAATATTATAGTTTTTTATGAGAGTTATTATTAACCGTAATTACGACGAAATGTCGATTTGGGCTGCCAATTACGTTGCCCAAAAGATTCTAGATGCTACCCCAACACCTGAGAGACCATTCGTCTTAGGCTGCCCCACAGGCAGTTCTCCACTAGGTCTCTACAAGCATCTTATAGAATTGAATAAGAAAGGTGTTATCAGTTTCAAAAACGTCGTGACGTTCAACATGGACGAGTACGTGGGCTTGGATGTTAACCATCCCGAGAGTTACCACAGCTTTATGTGGAACAACTTCTTCAACCACATCGACATCAAGAAAGAGAACGTCCATATCCTTGACGGCAACGCTCCCGACTTGATTGCCGAATGCAATCACTACGAGGAGATGATAGAGGAGGCGGGTGGCATTGACCTCTTTATGGGAGGCATTGGCCCTGACGGTCACATCGCGTTCAATGAACCGGGTAGCAGCCTTACGTCAAAAACACGTATTAAGACGCTGACCACTAATACGATTCAGGCTAATTGCCGTTTCTTTGACAACGACGAGTCGCAAGTTCCCAAACAGGCATTGACGGTAGGCGTTGGTACTGTGATGGCTGCCCGTGAGGTGCTGATTCTCTGCAACGGTCCCAAGAAGGCTCGTGCCCTGCATCACATGATTGAAAGAGGCGTGAGCCACATGTGGACGGCCAGCATGCTCCAAATGCACCAGCACGGCATCGTGGTGTGCGACGAGGAAGCTTGCGAAGAGTTGAAGATTAGCACATACAACTATTTCAAAGACAAACAACGCCTCGAGGGCATTGTTGACCATTATCTCCATCTGTTCTAACCTTGAGATCAAGGAAGGCGGTGCATTATTTGTGCCGCCTTTTAGAAGCTGTTTAAATTTGATTGATGAATTTTATTATGGACATGGACGAGTAGATTTTTCGCCTTTCCTATGGAGCAATGGGGTTCCATTGTGACTGAGGAATGGTGGAAAATATGCCGTTCAGGTGCTTTAAGAAAATCATTGAATTAAATTTTAAACAGCTTCTTATATTTGAGGGACACGTTTCTTTAGCCATGTGAGCTGTTTCTTAGCGTAGTGCCAAGTGTTCAGTTTGATGGCATCGGCAGGGGAAAGGGACGAAGTGTTTATGCCTTCCCACAGGTTGAAGAATTCTTTATAGCCAACAGTGTTGAGTGCATTAAGGTGTCGGAGGGGGTAGAGGCGGCGTGCTTCTTCCTCAAGACCATCGGCTATCATTTGGTCGACACGTTGGTCGATGCGTTGGCGCAGTTCTTCGCGTGACCGCTCGATAACGATAGTTTCGATGGTGAAGGGTCGTGGGGTGCGCGGCTGTTGGATTAGTTGGCTGTAAGGCTTGCCCGTGGTGAGACACACTTCCAAAGCTCGTTGTATCCGCACCCCGTTGGCAAGGTCAACCTGCGAATAATAATCGGGGTCGAGGGTTTTCAGCATCGCTCGTAAGCTTTCCACGCCTTCATCGCGTAGCTTCAATTGCAGTGTCTTGCGCAATTCAGGTGTTGGGTCGGGCAGCACCGAGATGCCGTGACACAATGCCTCAATATATAATCCGCTCCCTCCCACGGCAATCACAGTGTCGTGTTGTTGGAAAAGAACATCTAGTAGTCGCAAGGCGTCTTGTTCGAATGTAAAAACATTGTAGGGCTCTTGCACCGAGCGGCATGCGATAAAATGGTGCCTAACGGCGGATAGTTCTTCAGGCGACGGTCGTGCCACACCGATGTTCATCTCGGTATAGAATTGGCGCGAGTCGCAGGACACAATCTCCGTATTCAGCTCTAGGGCAAGCTGTATGGCGCGAGCAGTTTTGCCTGATGCGGTGGGTCCGAGGATGAGCAGGAGACGACTGATAGTGGCTATTGTTTGGGTTTAAGTCCAAGCTCGGCAGCTTTGTCGAGCATCATTTGCCACGCAGCGGCACGGTCGTTGGGAATAACTCCGTCGAGTATGGCATCCTTGATGGCATCTTTGATGATGCCTATTTCGTGGCAGGGAGGGAGTCCGAAGGTCTGCATGATGTCTTCTCCACTCACAGGTGGTTGGAAGTTTCGGATGCGGTCTTTCTCTTCCAATTCAACAAGTTTCTGTCGCACAAGTTGGAAGTTTTGCGTGTAACGGCGTATTTTGTCTTGATTCTTGCTGGTGATGTCGGCTTGGCAGAGGGTCATCAGGTCGTCGATATCATCTCCCGCGTCGAAAAGAAGGCGGCGCACAGCCGAGTCAGTCACTTCGTCTTCGGCAAGGATGATGGGACGAAGGTGCAGGAGTACCAGTTTCTCCACGTAGCGCATCTTGCTGTCGAGCGGCAGCCTTAGATGGGTGAAAATCTTTTTAACCATCTTGCTGCCACGCACTTCGTGTCCGTGAAATGTCCAACCTAACCGCTCATCGTAGCGTTTGGTGGCAGGTTTGCCGATGTCGTGTAGCAGAGCCGCCCATCGCAACCATAGGTTATCGCTTTGAGCCGCCACATTGTCAACGACTTCAAGTGTATGGTAGAAGTTGTCCTTATGCCCATGCTGTCCGATGGTTTCCACCCCTTTCAGTGCGCTAAACTCGGGGAAGATAATGGGCAGAAGTCCTGATTTCTGTAGCAGTTTGAATCCTACCGAAGGCTTTGGAGAGAGAACTATCTTGTTGAGTTCTGTGGTGATACGTTCGGCAGATACAATCTTTATACGTTCGGCATTGCGATGTATAGCCTCGAAGGTCTTGTCTTGAATGATGAATCCCAGTTGCGACGCAAACCGGATGGCACGCATCATGCGCAAAGGGTCGTCGCTGAAAGTGATGTCGGGGTCGAGCGGTGTGCGGATGATGCCAAGATTGAGGTCATGGATGCCTCCAAAGGGGTCGAGCAGTTGGCCAAAAGTATCGCTGTTCACCGATACCGCCATCGCGTTGATAGTGAAGTCGCGCCGATTCTGGTCATCTTCTAAGGTGCCGTCCTCGACAATGGGTTTGCGGCTGTCGCGCCGATAGCTTTCGCGGCGTGCCCCAACAAACTCTATCTGCCACGTTTCCCCTTGATTGTGGTATTGGAAAGAGGCGGTGCCAAAGTTCTTAAACACACTCACTTCGATGTGGGGGTTGATGGACTTGGCTGTGGCTTTGGCAAGTTCTATTCCGTTGCCGACACATACTATGTCGATATCGGTGCAATGTCGTTGCAAGAAATAGTCGCGCACTACGCCTCCAACGGCGTATGCCTTAATGCCCAGTTGGTCGGCGGCATTGCCGACGATACGGTAGATAGGGTTATCGAGTGATATTGGCAAGGGAAATGAGAATGTGTTAATACTTGATTGTATGATTGTTTGCGAGGTTAGTCCTCGTCCGAATCATTATTTCTTATCCGAGTAATCTACCGTGCGTAACAGATTGCCCTGTTCGTCGTAAAACTCCCAGAGGCCTGTGCGCTGGCCTTCGGTGTAGTTGCCCTGATAGTAGGGGATGCCGTTCTCACGATAGACGATATAGGTGCCGTCTTCCACACCCTCCTTGAAGTTGGCTTCCACTTGCGGATTGCCATTGGGGAAGTAGAAGAAAATCTTTCCATCGCGCATCTCGTTGGTGAGCCGTTCGGTACTACGGACGGTGTAGTTGCTATAGAACTGGATGACATCCTTGTGGTTGCCGGAGCAGAATACGACGGTGCTGGGTGTCCCAAACATGCCTAGGTCGGTGACGTATACCGAATCTAGTTTCCCGTCGTAGTAGCTCCCTCCGTTGCGGTTGTAGAAAGCCCAGTTGCTACCATATTCATGATTTTTCGAAAAGTCGGCTTTGGCAAACAGCTGACCGTTGTCGAAATAGTAGTTCCATGTCCCATCTGGCACTTCGGGCTTGCCCGAGAATTTCTTCTCAAATTGTAGTTGCCCACTCTCGTAGTACATGCGCTCTCCCACACGGGTGGGGTCTTTTTTGTCGCCTTTTACCAAAAAGACCAACATCGGGTTTCCGTTCGGATATGCTTGTATTACTTCCTCTCTCACCTGTCCGCAGGCGCTCAGCAGGAGGATTGCTACAAATAGGATTGCTATTTTTTTCATTAGTTATAGGGTTTCAGTGTTTTAAAGGATAAAGTGTTTTAATGTTTAAAAGATGCACATGCCCTTTTTACTATTCAACTTTCAAGCGATGCGAACCCTTTCTTATTTCGCTCTGAAATAGATGGTAATGGGTACTCCGTGGAAATCCCACGTCTCGCGGATGCGGTTCTCCACAAATCGTTTATATGGGTCTCGGATATACTGCGGCAGGTTGCAGAAGAACACAAACTGTGGGTAGTGGGTGGGCAATTGTGTGATGTATTTGATTTTAATCCATTTGCCCTTCACCGCTGGTGGTGGGTTCTGTTCCTTGACGATGGGTAGCAGCAGCTCATTCAGTTCGCTGGTGGAGATACGTCGGCTGCGGGCTTCGTACACCTGTTTTGCCGTTTCCAACACCTTGAATATGCGCTGCTTGTTCAATACGCTCGTAAAATTGATTGGCACATCCTCAAAGGGCGATATTCGGCTGCGTATCAGCTCTTCAAACTGTTTGTGGGTCTTGTTGTCCTTCTCAATCAGGTCCCATTTGTTCACCACGATGACCACCCCTTTGTTGTTGCGCTGAATCAGCGAAAAGATGTTCAAGTCCTGTTGCTCCAACCCTTGGCTGGCGTCAATCATCAGTATACACACGTCGCTGTTCTCGATGGCTCGGATGCTCCGCATTACAGAATAAAATTCCAAATCTTCGCTCACTCTCGATTTCTTCCTCAACCCTGCGGTGTCCACAAAGTTGAAGTCGAACCCAAACATGTTGTATCGAGTATAGATGCTGTCGCGTGTGGTGCCGGCAATGGGGGTGACGATGTTGCGGTCTTGTCCCGTGATGAAGTTGATAAACGAGCTCTTGCCCACATTCGGACGACCCACCACCGCGATACGGGGCAGTCCATCGCTTTCGTCTTCCTCGCCTTCGTCAAAGTCCTCCACTACAGCATCCAGCAGTTCGCCGGTGCCGCTGCCGCTGATGCCGGCAATAGGGTAGGGCTCGCCCAAACCTAGTGCGTAGAATTCTGCCAATCCGTTCATCTCCTTGGCATTGTCCACTTTGTTGGCAACCAGCAGCACCTTCTTCTTACATTTGCGCAGCATGTTGGCAACATCCTCGTCCATCGGTGTAAGCCCTTCGCGTACATCCACTAGGAATAGTATCGTGTCCGCCTCTTCGATAGCTAGTTGCACCTGTTTGCGGATTTCAATCTCAAACTCGTCGTCGCCGCCTACCACATATCCGCCTGTGTCGATGATTGAAAAACGCTTGCCGTTCCAATCCGACTTGCCGTATTGTCTGTCGCGAGTCACGCCCGATGTCTCGTCCACAATCGCCTTGCGACTCTCCGTAAGGCGGTTAAACAATGTCGACTTACCCACATTGGGTCGTCCCACAATAGCTACAATATTACTCATATATTTATTTCTAATATTCTCAATTCTTAATTCTCAATTCTTTAGTCCCACCATATTGATACCAAACATTACATGTGCTGCCTTCACCTGTGTCAGCCTCATGCTCGACAGGTATTCCAGAGCGGCAAACACCTGCAGCCGTCTGCCGGGGCTCAGCGTCACAGCACAGCCAGGATTCAGCCATGTCACCTTGTCGCCGTTATACACAAACGAGTTTGTCGCCGATATCTCCATCCAGTTAAACACGTTTATGTGGGCCGATAGCGTGTTGTTGCATGCAAAATGGTTGTCTCCCGAATGGTGGTTGTTAAACCATCCGTTATACCACTGCCCCTGAAACAGGTATCCTGCCCTCACTATTTTGCCCAGCGACACCGACGCACCTATATACATCCTTGTGGGCACGCTGTACCAATAGTCGTTCTCCTCCGTCACATAGTCAATCATCGCCAGTGCGCTGTCCTTAAAGCGGCCTAAAAACGAAGTGTCTATCGTCCCGTTGGTAAGCAGCGTGCTGAGGTCTATGCCGTCAAAAGTGATGGTCACATCTTGATTCTTCGGCACAATGGTGATGGGGTTCTGCTTCCAATGTACACCAGGACCGAGGTCAACAATGCTCATGCTCAAGTCGAATATATTCACCTTTAGCTTGGCTCCGATGTCGAAGGTATAACCCAGGTTTTGAGGGAGGAAACTCTTGAGATTGTCCCAATTGAGCTCGAAATCACCCTCACCGTTTCTCGACACTTTGGCTATGCCCGCCATGTGCATCAGGTAGTCCGACGACACCTGCACCGAGCTGATGTCCTCTGCTGTGTTTAGTTCTAGCTTCAGATTGTCTACCGATGCCGCCATCAAGCCGTCCAACACGTTCACACGTGCGCCTATGGTCAATGGGAACAAAGGTAGTTTGAATGCCGCACCCAGCGACACGTAGCCATACATCTGTCCGTTAAATAGGTCTGCCGCGCCGAAGTCGATATGTTTGTCATTCATATTGCCCTCTGCCAGCAGGTCGATAAAACCTAGCGGCACAGTGAACGAGGTTAGGTATTTCACACCCGCCGATGCGGTCAGGTGCAATTTGTCGCCAATCGTGAAGCCCATGCCCAACAAGTTCACGTCGGTGTTGTGGTCGATATGGCATCCGTTCAACCTCAATTGGTCAAGCACATGGTTGACATCCAACACGGTAACGTCCCTGGTGGGGTCGTATCGTAACCCAAAGTCCTCATACGACATCGGCAGTGCCAGCTGTACGCTAGTTTTTGCCGTGGTTACATACCATCCCGACTCATTGGGAAACAGTGCCGGATTCAAGAAATTCGACCATGGCGACCGTATCGAGTGGTAAAACACCGCATTGTCCGTTATCTGCTGTGCCTGCATGGGTGTGTTCCATGCCAATCCTGTCAACAGCACGATGGCTGCAAGAAAGTTACGTAGTTTTCTCATAGTGTCATCGGCTATTTAAAGAATGGAACATCAGGTAAGTTCACAGGCAATGAAAAATCGGCGTGACCCGACACCACCGCGTAGCAGCGGATGTCGATATGATCATCCATCCTAATTGCCACATAGGGCTTTTCTCCCGCCTGGCTGTGACGAGCCGTGTTCAGCTTTATTCTGTACACCACATTGCGCGTGTTTGCTAATTGCTTCAGCTCATCAAGCGATAGGTGTATCTTGAACTGCGACATCGTATTCCCTTCCGAAATCCACGTATCTGCATGCCCCTCCATCTGTGTTACAGGAGCCGCATAGATTGCGCGGTCGCCTTCAAACAGGGCGTGCAATATCTCGTTTTGGTTCCCGTCAAGGAATGTGACGTTAAAGTTCAACTCCACGGGTAGATGGTTCTTTGTTACAAAGGCAATATAGCAGTTTGAGTCGGTCAGGTTCAACGTATAGTGATCCCCATTCATCGATCCATCCTCTATTTCGCCCAATTCTTCCTCCAAGTTCGACAAGTCCAGCGACAGTGTGTCGAAATACGTCACTTCCTTGCTGTAGAATTTCAGTGGCAACTCTAAACACGCCCGCAGGTCAGTCGTCATACTGTCCACACCTAAGGTCTGCATACATTCCTCAAACCCCGATCCAGGCATCATCTGCTCTGCTGGGATGGTGATGCACATCCGCACCTTATAGTCTACGCTAGTTGGGCGGTGCTCCACCACATCCTTCAAGTTGTACTTGTTGAAGATAGGTACTCGGTGGGTGTTCAGCAAGTCTAGCACGCTAACCTTTTCGGTAGTAATCAGGTGGGGCAGTTCCTCGGTATACCCGTCCATACAGTGAATCACTAGTACCAGAGAATCAAACGTCAAGTTTGCCCCACGAGCCAGCGCTTCTTGGAACGAACTGTTCACAAAACCAGTCACATCAGCTTCTACTGTTACTAGAAACTCGTTTATGCTGAATTCGTTGGTGTCGAATATTTCCAGTTTTTCAAACAAGTCGAACGTCTGTGTGCCCTCGATTAGCGTGTAGTTGTGTATCGTGTCTAAACCATCTTTAGTGCCACTTTTTTTCATGCCCTTGCTGGCTGTCCAGTCGAGGGTGAAAAACTTGTTGTAGTTATATCTGAACGATAAAACATCGTCTTCGCCAGCATAAACCTCTACATCCTTGTTTAAGTCAAACATCCCCACTATCGTCGCCATGTCGGCACTCATCTTCGCCAACGGCAAGGCATACACTGGGTCAAACTCACCCTCTATCACTATCGGGTGGCGCAATTCCGAAAAATCGTCCTTGCTGCAAGCCGCCACTATGACACTTAGCAATAGTAACGCTGTGGTAATTCGGTGTTTCATAGGCTGTATTATGTTTGTTAGAATTTGCAAAGATACGAATTTTTTTCCAATCCGGCACACTTTATTTTTATAAAGGGTGGTTCTATTAATTGCTTAATTGCTTGCAATTATAGTCTTGAATTCTTATTAGATTCAAAGCGTGAAATTTACAAATTTTTTAATTCTCAAATTCTTGATAAATAGAAGCCCACTAAAAAGTCACGTTTCTCATTTTATTTGCAGAAAAAATGTATTTTTGCAGCATATAACAAAAACTATCATTTTATGAAACGCACTCTTTCTATGATTGTTATGTTGCTTGTGGCACTCCTTTGCCAAGCACAACAAACCTATACCTTCGCCGCACGCGACACTCTTGAGCTGAAACTCGATGTCTACCAACCCCAGCACCCTCGCCCCGACCATGCTTGCGTCCTCTACGTCTTCGGCGGTGGCTTTGTGTCCGGTCAGCGCAACGACAAGTATTCCACCCAATGCTGCCAACTTTTGGCAGACAGGGGCTTTGTGGCTGTCGCCATCGACTATCGTCTCTATCTCAAGCACGCCCCCAAAGTGCCTCTGCTCAAGATGTATACCCTCTTCGACACCGCCATCCGCTATGCCATCGAGGACTGCTCCGATGCCGTCGCCTACCTCTGGGACCATGCTGGCGAACTCAAAATCGACCCCACCAAGATAGTGCTCACCGGCTGCAGTGCCGGCGCCATCACCGTGCTGCAAACCGACTACAGCCGTGTGAATAAGTTGCCCGCTGCATCACACCTCCCCGCAGGCTTCGTCCCTGCCGCCGTCATACCCTATGCCGGTGGCATTATGTGTCGCAACAATGCGCTTAAATATGCCTCCCAACCCGCTCCAACATGCATGTTCCATGGCACTTCCGACAAGATTGTCAACTACCGCCGCTTCCGTGGCTCGCTCGGCACCTCGCTCTTCGGAACAAAGAGTGTGGCGAAAGTCTTCGCCAAAAACAAATATAACTATTGGGTCATGCGTTTCGAAGACCGCGGCCATGAGATAGCCATCGCACTGCCGCCCACCATCGACGAGTTCTGTGCCTTTGTCGATGCCGCCCTCTCGGGTCGCGTCATGCAATACGACGCCACCTGCACCGACAAGGCCGTCCCCCAAACCGAATGGTCCAAAATGAACATATTCGACCTCTACCTTAAAAAACATTGATTATGAAAAAGTTTGCGATTATTGTTATTGCCGCCCTCTGTTCCGTTGCCACATGGGCACAGGAATTGTCAAAGGATTCAACATTCATTACCACCACAGTGTCGGGAAGGAAAATGGTTTTCCCCTTGGTTTCCAAACACGACAAGGGCATGGTTTTTGCAAAGGACAAGGCATTCATAGAGCACGGTGTCACCTATCTTTATCGCGAATACTCATACTATCAGTGCGATACATGCAAAGGCTATCAGGTCGACACCTCCTCCTATTTCGTCCGTCCTAAGTCGTGGAATGGCTATCTCCAGCATCTGCACCGTTATACCCATTGGATGTATGGAGCAGAAGGCACGGAAGTGTATTATTCTGATGCATACAATGATTTGCGCACAAAATGTCCCGTGCTTCATCATCAACAGTTAGGCGACGTGCCGCGGATGTGGTATCCCGTGGTCAAGTATCGTGGCAAATACTATATCAGCATTGATAACCTCACCGCCATCGAGCTGACCGACAGCCTAGTTGTCTACCACGACATGGAAGTGGCTTTGTCGGCACTGCTCAATTTCAGCCGGGTAGGCGAGGACACCTACACTTGGCAGGAGCAGTCGGCATATTTCGAAGGCATCGACAGCGTCACAATACGTCCTGCCATCGGTCCCAAAGGCCTTATCAAAGGGCTGTATGTCATGACCACAGTTCGTAAAGAACTAGGCATCACCGTGCACCAGCTCGTCACTCCCGAAAGTGATATCTCCAACTTCGACTTCATCGACTGGAGCAGCTCCGACCACATCCCCGACGGACTCCACTACGACACGATTAATTTCGACAAACTCTAAGAAGCTGATTAACCCAAGTCGGTCTAATGACCGACTTTTCAATCAATTTCTCTTTTTTTTGAGGACTGCTATTATAATACGTTACATTATGTGACGTTTTGCTTTGGCTCGGCAAAGTGAATGAACTCACTTAGCTCTCTCTTTGCATAACGACAGTGCAATTCGTGTTCAAAAGTGATAAAAAGAAGTCACCTACAGATTATTTAATAAAACGATACGATTTTATTCCCAATTACGAAAAAAGAGTTTTCAACAAGCGATGAAAAATAGGAGGATTTAACCACTCCCAAACACAATTTGTTGATTTTGTGTTATTGGGGAAATGTTTCACTGTAAACTGTTCACTGTTCACTGTGTAATGCAAGTGTTTTTGGTCATTAAGAAGGTTCTATAATATAATAATATAATAATTTATTATTATATTATTATATTATAGCCCATATTGCAAAAAGCAAAACACAATGCAATGTACAGTGAACAGTGAACACCTCTGCAATAATATTAATATCAACACTTTGCGAGAATAGAGGTGTAAAAAGTGTTCATTCACACTTTTTACATTGCAATGCAGAATTTCACTTATATTATTGATAATATTTTACTTACACGTTTTTGCGCAGATACCTTATTTGTAAGTCTTGAAAATATCTTTTTGTCCCTCCACTGACAGCCTAAAAACGTTTTCTTATTACCTGTCCATGCTATCCCCCTGTGACTAAAGAGAGCCTCTTTTGATACCAAAGAGAGCCTCTTTTTTTTAAAAGTGGGAAAAGTGACATTTTTTGTTCGAAAAAGTTTGTTATGTCGTTATTCCGCACTATCTTTGCATTCGAAAACGGTCGGGAAATGGCCAATCTC
>JAFWQP010000114.1 GCA_017509045.1 Bacteroidales bacterium | reverse complement strand
GACCTCGGTATGATTGCCAAGAGCTACGGCTACGTCTACGTGGCGCAGGTCGCTATGGGTGCCAGCCAGGCCCAGTACTTCAACGTCATCAAGGAGGCCGAGGCCTACCACGGCCCGTCGCTCATCATCTGCTACGCGCCCTGCATCAACCACGGCATCAAGATTGGTATGGGCCGCACGCAGAACGAGGAGAAGAAGGCCGTCGAGTGCGGCTACTGGCACCTCTGGCACTTCAATCCCGCCGAGGAAGAAGAAGGCAAGAACGGCTTCCACCTCGACTCGAAGGAGCCCGACTGGAGCAAGTTCCGCGACTTCATCATGGGCGAGGTCCGCTACAACTCCCTGATGAAGACCTTCCCGCAGGAGGCCGAAGAACTCTTCGTCGCCACCGAGCGCAATGCCAAGCTGCGCTACGAAGGCTACAAGAAACTGAGCGAAATGTAATCCTGCATCGACATTCTATCAACAGAAAAGCGAGGCCGTTTGGTCTCGCTTTTCTTGTTTAGGGCATGTAGCGGAATTAATCGTTGCCGCTATTGGGGTCATCACCACTGGGCGTGGTGCCACCGTTTGAGCCTCCGTTCTCGGAACCCGAGCCGCTGCCCGACGAAGCTGCTGCATCCACTCGTTGCCAGTCGATTTGTGTTGCCGCAAGGGTGGGGATGTTGCTCTTGATGCCGCCTACGGAGGACATCTTCTCCGCGTGGAAGCGCACCCGGCGCGGAGGATGTTCTCAGTTGCGTCAGATTTCAAATCTGACGCAAAATATTATAAGGATTTGCAATCCTTAATACAATAATCCTTATCCCCAGCAGATTGACACCGTCGCTGTGTTTAGTTAGCAAATTTTACCAAATGGTTATATAACAAAAAATGAGAAAAAATCTCATTTTTTGTTTTTATATGTAAATTAATTTGTATCTTTGCATTAAAATATAAATGCAAAAAAATGCTTATTTATCTGAAAATTAAAAACTTTCGTTCAATAAAAGATGAACGTGTGTTCAGTATGGAGGCTTCATCCATAAAAGAATTGAGAAGTTCTGTCTATAATGTGAGAGACCATAAACTCCTTCCAGTTGCAGTTTTCTATGGAGCAAATTCAAGCGGGAAAACAAACATTCTACTTGCATTACAGAAAATGAGAAGACTCGTTTTAAGGTCAGTAAAGCTTAATCCTGGTGACAAACTTGATTATGAACCATTCGAGTTGAATAATCATACATTATCAGAACCGACCATGTTTGAAGTTCAGTTTATATCTGATACTACAATATACAGATACGGTTTTGAGTATGATAAGGACATTATTTATAAAGAATGGTTATTTGAGAAACAAGAAAAGCAAAAAGAATACAACCTATTTGCACGAGTTGAATCCAATTTTGACATCTCTAAAACCAGATTTCCAGAAGGATTGGGAAAGGAAGAGTCTACAGAGACGAATAGACTATTTATCTCATTGGTTGCCCAATTAAAAGGGGCAAAAGCCAAATTGATACTTGATTGGTTTAAGAATAGTAATGTTATTACTGGCCTTGACACTGAGGGATATGAGGGCATTACGATAGAGATGTTGAAAAACAACAAAGAAGGTAGTAAACAAGCACTCGATTTTTTTCATCATCTCCAGTTGGGATTTAATAATATTGTATTTATTGAAAGAAAGTTCTCAGAAGTTGCCGAACTTTTGAGCCATACCGATACCGAATTACTTGAAAAGTATAAGGATGAAACTGTAATAGAAACACTAACAACACATAACGTTTATAATGATGATAAAGTTGTTGTTAGTCAACGAAATTTCTCAAAAGACAAGAAGGAGTCAGAAGGGACAAAGAAAATTATTGAAATATCGGGACCTTTATTTGACACTTTAATCAATGGTAAGGTGCTTTTTGTTGATGAACTTGATGCTAAACTACACCCTTTGTTGACGATTAGTATTGTCAAATTATTTATGAATAAGAACACTAATCCCAAAGGTGCTCAGTTGGTATTTGCCACACATGATACCCATCTTCTTAATTTATCCATTTTAAGAAGAGATATGATATGGTTTGCCGAGAAAGATTGTGATGAGTCAACAGATATCTATTCTCTTATTGAATTCAAAGATGAAAACGGTCTGAAAGTCAGAAATGACCGAAGTATTGAAAAGGACTATTTTAATGGACGTTATGGTGCAATTCCTTTTATGCAGTAAGTATGACATCAAGAAGAAATGAAAAAGCAGAAGCGCTTGCTAAAATAAAAAAGAGTAAGCCACAAGTTGGGCGTATAATAAGCACGCGAGATAAACAATATAAATTCCTTATTGTTTGCGAAGGAGAGAAAACAGAGCCAAACTACTTTCGATCATTAATAAAAGATAGTAAATATTCTCGCGTTGTGGATGCAAATATTGAAGGAGAAGGGATGAGTACCTGTGCTCTAGTGAAAAGAACTTTAGAATTAAAAAAAGAATTTGAGGAATCTCAGAATATTCCATTTGACAGAGTGTGGGTTGTTTTTGACAAAGACGATTTCAAAGACTTTAATGAGGCTATTGAACTTGCGAAGAAATTGAAAATAAAGACAGCGTGGTCTAATGAATCGTTTGAATTATGGTATTATCTTCATTTTGAATATTTGGATACAGCTATTAAAAGAGATTCGTATATAAAGAAATTGAACACTGAAATAAGAAAGCTAAAAAAGGATAAACAATTTAAATATAAAAAGAATGATGTCAATTTCTATGTTTTGTTAAAGTCGATTGGGAATGAGGATAATGCAAAGAAATTTGCTAAAAAATTAAGGAAACAATATTCTGGAACAGATTATAGTACCCATAAACCATGCACTATGGTGGATTTGCTGGTTGAGGAATTAGAATATCCTGACAAAATACTTAGCAAGATTTAATCTCTGATTATATTTCACCTATAGTCTACGGAGCCGTGTTGAGGCTCCGTGGACCTTTCACCGAATTCGCTGCGTAGCACGGTAAGAGCCATTTCCGTCGCGACGGAAGTTCTCGGTTGCGGCAGATTTGTAATCTGACGCAAATAATTATAAGGATTTGCAATCCGAAATACAATAATCTTTATCCAATTACCCAGAAGATACAAAGAAAGCAATAGAGGTTGCCATTGAACTAAATTATTCCCAGTACCCTCAAACCTTTCTAAAATACAAACACACATACGAAAACCAAAATTGTCGCGTTATTTGAAGAAAAGTAGATTATTATGAACCGCAAAACGGTATTCATCAGCAGTGTTCAAAGCGAGTTTGCCAAGGAACGTAAACTATTGGCCGACTATATTCTTCAGGATGCATTGTTCTCAATGTATTTTGAACCGTTCCTATTTGAAGAGCTACCCGCTCAAGATAGGTCTGCCCAAACGGCTTATCTTGAACAAGCTGCCAATGCTGAAGTATACCTGTTATTGATGGGTGAGAAATACGGATATGAAGATGGTGAGGGTATTTCTCCCTCCGAGGTTTGGAATTCCGGCAAGTTGCCACAGGGAATGACCATTGCCAAGTTGAACAAAGCGCACACCTCCAATCCTGTCAACCCAGTACTTGCCAATCCAGTATATCTTGCGGGTTATATTGAGCAAATGGAGACAGGAACTACTGACATTATAGATCACTGCCTATCCTACGGACTCCGCAAGCCAGAGTTTTATCAAGACGATGATTTCAGGGTTGTTATGTGGCGGAGGGATGAAATAAGAGGTACAGAAGGATGTAAAGAAAGAGGTAAAGTAGCAGGTAAAGCTACAGGTAAGGTAGCAGGTAAAGTAGATAAAAATATCGCAAGAATTATCTTGGCAATTCGTGGCAATACTGTTTCTACACGTGAAATAATGGCTTCCATGCAATTAAAAGGCGGGGACAACTTCCGCAATCGCTACCTATATCCATCCATTGAAGCCGGTTATGTCAGTAAACTATATCCGGATTCAGAGAGCCGCCCAGACCAAGCCTATTACCTAACTGATAAGGGTTTACAACTGCTTTCCAAATTGCTGAAGAAATAGCATTATCTGCTTCAAGCATACCATCAAAAACTAAAGAAAATGTCCAAGTCACAAGTGAAAAAGCTGCTCTCGGGGATGAGCAAGGAGGAAGTCATCAATGTAGTGTTGGAACTCTATGATGCCAGAAAAGAGGCACGGGAATACCTCGACTACTTTGTCAACCCCGACGAGAAGGGTGAACTGGAGAAGTTCAAGAAAATAGTCCTCAAGGAGTTTGACGACGACCTTTCGCGCAATCCCCAGTGCCGTTTCAACGTGTGCCGAAAAGCTTTGTCTGACTTCAAGAAATTGGCGCCATCTGCCGACACGTTAGCTGAAGCAATGGTCTTCTATGTAGAGCGTATCTACGAGTTTTCGTTCTGCAATGGCGACCTGTGGGAACAATACTATGATTCCGGTATCAGCAATTTCTGCTCAGCGTTGAAATTCTTACTAAAGAACAACCTACTGGACTCTATGATGCCGCGCATAGTACAGATAATGGCTTGGAGTTGGCCGTGTGGATACGGTTTTCACGACATGACGGGCGAGACTTTCTGCGAACTCGTTCCTCCGCAATACCACAACAAGGTAGATGAGGCAGATGCCTTGGGTGAGGCGCAATACTACGCCATGTATCCAAGCCTCAAGCATTAGTATCGCTTCTGTGCGGTCTGTATGCCACATCCCTATTTGCCATATTGTCCAAACGCACTAGAAGTGCAACACAATATTTTCAGCTTTCCAACGTTAGTAAGGGAAAGTAATAATAATGGCATCAGACAAGGCACAATATGTAGTGGCACTCATTGCGGAGTTCGCTAAGCATTACGGACTCACAACGATTGAGGCTACAGAGTAACAGACTTAAGAATATGAAGCAACCGAAGATAACCCAGGACAATGTGCATCTGCTATTGCCCAACAAGGTAGCTCAATTGGCCAACCGCCTTTTGCAGAACGGGGATGCCAAAGATATAGCAAACGCGCTAACGATGATATACACTTCACCAGTATATGCAAAATTAGAGCAAGAGAAGACCAAATACTGGTGGCTAAGAATAAATGCACTCTATCAGGAAATCAAAGATGTTATTTAAAAACAAATACTGGATATTATGAAATACAAATGCACCATTTGCAAGTATGAGTACGACCCGGCACAGGGTGACCCCACGCAGGGCATAGCCCCTGGAACACCATTTGAGCAGCTGCCTGCCGACTGGAAATGTCCGCGATGCAAGAAGGACAAGAGTTTCTTTGAACCTGTTGAGGAGCCGAAACCCGCCAACCCCTACGCTGGTACCCAGACCGAGAAGAACCTGCACGCCGCCTTCGCTGGCGAGAGCGAGGCACGCAACAAGTACACCTACTTCGCCTCGAAGGCTAAGAAAGATGGCTTTGAGCAGATTGCCGCCCTCTTCCTGCAGACCGCCGAGAACGAGAAGGAGCACGCCAAGCTGTGGTTCAAGGAGCTGAACGGCATCGGCACCACCGCCGAGAACCTGGCCGCTGCCGCCGCCGGCGAGAACTACGAGTGGACCGATATGTATGAAGGCTTTGCCCGCACCGCCGAGGCCGAGGGCTTCCCCGAGCTGGCCGCCAAGTTCCGTGGCGTGGCCGCCATCGAGAAGCACCACGAGGAGCGTTACCGCGCCCTGCTCCACAACGTTGAGGCCAAAGAAGTCTTTGCCAAGAGCGAGGTGAAGGTATGGGAATGCCGCAACTGCGGCCACATCGTCGTCGGCACCCAGGCCCCCGAAGTCTGCCCCGTCTGCAACCACCCCCAAGCCTACTTCGAGATCAACAAGCAGAACTACTAAAAATCATCGACACGCTATAACGGCAACGGCTGCTATCCTTGTGGATGGCGGCCGTTGGATTTGTTGTAGAGTGGATGTCTGCCTTAACGAGTGGTTAGGCGAGGAGACCTTGTTTGTCGATATAGTTTACAAATGCCTGATTGACGAGGCGTGTGCCGCCTGGGGTGGGGTAATGGCCGGTGAAGTACCAGTCTCCAGGATGGTTGGGGCAGGCCTTGTGCAGTCCCTCGATACTCTGGAAGACGAGTTCAACGGGTGCCTGCATACCCTCGGGTCGGAGCATCTCCACGATTTTCCGGTTGATTTCCTCGACGGTGAAAGGTTCGTAGAGAGAGCGCACGTGGTTCTGCATCTCCTCTCTTGGGTTCTGCAACTCGTCGAGGCAAGCCTGATATGTGTCAGCGGCCAGCTGCTGCATCCCACGTTCCTTAATCAATGCCATTGTGGCGCGGAAAGCGCAGAACTCCTCGAGACGGGGCATATCGATGCCATAGTAGTCGGGGTAGCGTATCTGGGGCGAGCTGCTCACCATCACGATTTTCTTGGGGTGGAGGCGGTCGAGGATTTTGAAGATACTCTCGCGGAGCGTGGTGCCGCGAACGATGCTGTCGTCGATGATGACGAGATTGTCCTCGTAGGGCCTCAGCGAACCGTAGCTGATGTCGTAGACGTGCGCGGCCAGGTCGTTGCGTTCGGAGTTGTCGGCGATGAAGGTGCGCATCTTGATGTCTTTCCAAACCACCTTCTCGGTGCGTATCTCATCGTGCAGTTTGCGGAAGCCGTCAGTCAAGCCGTAGTAGGCCACCTCGGCGGTGTTGGGGATGTAGGAGAAGACGGTGTTCTTTAGGTCGCCGTCGACGGATTTAAGGATGGCCGGCGTCAGCTGTTCGCCCAACCGTTTGCGCTCCTGGTATATGTCGCAGTCGGAGCCGCGACTGAAATAGATGCGTTCGAAGGAGCAAGCGCTGAGCTTCTTGGCGGGCAGTATCTGCTCCAGACGGCTCTCGCCGTTGCGGCGCACGATGAGCGCCTCGCCGGGCTTTAACTCGTGGATGTCCTCGCTCTGGAGGTTGAAGGTGGTCTGGAGCACGGGACGTTCGCTGGCCACGGCTACCAGCTCGTCGTTACGGCAATAGAAGGCAGGCCGGATGCCCCAGGGGTCGCGCACGGAGAACATCTCGCCGCTGCCTGTGAGGCCGCACATCACATAGCCGCCGTCGTAGTGGCTCATCGTGGTGCGAAGGACGTTGGCCATCTCCACGTGGTCGTCGATATGGCGTGTGATGTCGATCCCCTCGAGTCCCATCTTCTTGGCTTCCACGAAGAGCCGCTCGACCTCGCGGTCGAGGCGGTGACCCATAAGCTCGAGGGTGAGGTATGAGTCTCCATAGATACGCGGCGACTGGCCCTGGGCGGTGAGGAGTTGGAAGACCTCTTCGATGTTGGTCATATTGAAGTTGCCGCAGAGGCACAGGTTCTTGGCTCTCCAGTTGTTGCGCCGCAGGAATGGGTGCACGTATTGCAGGCCGCTTTTGCCGGTGGTGGAATAGCGCAGGTGGCCCATCAGGAGTTCGCCCGCCATCTCTTTCGTCACCCTCGAGAATATCTCGGTGATGGCATCCTTTCCCTCTGCCTTCTCGCGGAACATATACTCCGTGCCAGGTTCGCCAGTCAGACTCACCGAGGCAATGCCGGCGCCCTCCTGACCGCGGTTGTGCTGTTTCTCCATCATCAGGTAGAGCTTGTTGAATCCGTAGGCCCACGAGCCATACTTGTGGGCGTAATAATCCAGCGGCTTCAGCAGGCGAATCATCGCCACGCCGCATTCGTGTTTCAGCTGTTCCATATCAGAGGCAGGCTTTGACGAACGACATAAACAGGGGGTGCGGATTCAGCACCGACGAGCTGTATTCGGGGTGGAACTGAGTGCCTATATACCAGCGTTTCTCGGGTATCTCGACAATCTCCACCAGATTGACGGCGGGGTTGATACCCACGCATTTCATACCTTTCGATTCGTATTTGTCCGTATAGGCATTGTTGAACTCATAGCGGTGACGGTGGCGCTCCTTGATGAGCTTCTCCTTGCCGTATGCCTCATAGACACGGCTGCCCTCCTTCAGCTCGCAGTCGTAGGCACCTAAGCGCATAGTGCCGCCCATCTGGGTGATGCTCTTCTGCTCCTCCATAATGTCGATGACATTGTGGGGAGTCTTCTCGTCCATTTCACGGCTGTTGGCGTCCTTATAGCCCAGCACGTTGCGGGCGAACTCGATGACCATCATCTGCATACCCAGACAGATGCCGAAGGTGGGGATGTCGTGGGTGCGAGTGTATTCGGCGGCGATAATCTTGCCCTCGATACCGCGTGTGCCGAAGCCTGGACAGATGACGACGCCCGCCAGTCCATCAAGTTTTTCGGCTATGTTCTGGGACGTGATTTCTTCGCTGTTGACGAAGTAGATTTTGGTCTTCACATCGTTATAGATACCTGCGAGGTTCAGGCTTTCGCGGATGCTCTTGTAGGCGTCCTGCAGGTCATATTTGCCCACCAAGCCGATGTTTAACTCGCGCTTTGCATTGTGCTGCTTGTCGAGGAACTCGTGCCAGGATTTCATCTCGGGGGTCTCGCCTACGGGGATGCCTATCTTGCGCAGGATGGCGGCATCGAGACCTTGGCGCTGCATATTCACGGGCACCTCATAGATGCTGGGCATATCCTCGCTCTGCACCACACATTCGAGGTCAACGTTGCAGAAGGAGGCGACCTTCAAGCGCAAGTGGTCGTCGAGGTGGCGTTCGGTGCGGAGCACCAGAATGTCTGGCTGGATGCCCATCCCCTGCAGTTCCTTGACGCTGTGCTGAGTGGGCTTGGTCTTCAGTTCGTCGGCAGCCTTCAAATAAGGCACATAGGTAAGGTGTACGCATACGGCGTTGCGACCCAGCTGCCAGCGCAGCTGGCGGATGGCCTCCATAAAGGGAGCGCTCTCAATGTCGCCGATGGTGCCACCCACCTCGGTGATGACGAAGTCGAGCTGCTCGTCCTTCTCGTCCTCGCGCAGCATACGACGCTTAATCTCGTCGGTGATATGCGGCACCACCTGAATGGTCTTGCCCAGATAGTCACCGCGACGTTCGCGGTCGATGACCGTCTTGTAGATGCGGCCGGTGGTGATGCTGTTGTTGCGTGTGGTGTGGATACCCGTGAAGCGCTCGTAGTGACCGAGGTCGAGGTCGGTCTCAAAACCGTCGTCCGTGACGTAGCACTCGCCGTGCTCGTAGGGGTTCAGGGTGCCGGGGTCGATGTTGATGTAGGGGTCGAATTTCTGAATAGTGACCTTATATCCGCGAGCCTGCAGCAAGCGGCCGATGCTTGCGGAAATGATGCCCTTACCCAACGAAGAGACCACTCCGCCTGTGACGAAGATGTACTTTGTGTCCATAATGATGATAAAAATATATGATGAATTAAAACCGAACTATTTTTAGTGCGAGAAGAGTATCTCGCGGTATTTGGGCAGAGGCCAGAGCTCGTCGTCGACGATGAGTTCCAACTTGTCGACATGGTAGCGAATGGGGTCGAAGTAAGGCAGCACGCTGTCGTGGTAGGCGATGGCGCGTTGACGCTCACTGGCGATGTGGTTGGCTTTCTTGCGAGCCTCCACCATATTGTCCACATTCTGCTTGATGGAGGCGATGTGTACGGAGAGCTCCTCGATGAGCGAGTCGTCGTGAGCTGAGAGGGAACGTGCCTTGTCGGCATCATAGACCTGGCGCATCTTATAGACGTTGTCGAGCAGTGCCGACTGGTAGCGTGTGGCCACGGGGATGATGTGGTTGAGGACGATGTCGCCCAGCACACGGGCCTCGATCTGTACCTTCTTGATGTAGGTGTCCCATTTCACCTCGTTGCGGGCGGCCAGCTCCGTGCGGTTCATTACGCCCGTCTCCTCGAACATCTGCACCGACGAGGGCGAAGTGTAGGCATCGTAGATGAGTGGCACGCTGCTCTCGCAGTCCAGACCGCGACGTTGCGCTTCCTGCCTCCATTCGTCGCTGTAGCCGTTGCCATCGAAACGGATGGCCTTCGACTCGCGGATATACTCGCGCAGCAGCTCGAAGATGGCGTGCTCCTTCTGCTCGCCTGCTGCCATACGGGCATCCACCTCGCGGCGGAACTCCTTCAGCTGCGAGGCGACGGCGGTGTTGAGGGCTATCATTGCACAGCCGCAGTTGGCCGAGGAGCCCACAGCGCGGAACTCGAAGCGGTTGCCGGTGAAGGCGAAGGGGGAGGTGCGGTTGCGGTCAGTATTGTCGACCAACACCTCGGGGATATGCGCCACACCGAGCTGCATACGGCGTTTCTCGTCAAGGGAAATGGCCTGCTCCTTGTCGGCGTTCTCCAGTTGATCGAGCACCGCCGAGAGCTGGCTGCCGAGGAAGACGCTGATGATGGAAGGGGGCGCCTCCTGGGCACCCAGACGGTGGGCGTTGGTGGCAGTCATAATGGATGCCTTCAGCAAGGCGTTGTGCTTCTTGACGGCCATCATCACGTTGACCAGGAAGGTGACGAATCGGAGGTTCTCCTCGGGCGTCTTGCCGGGGGTGAGGAGGCCGACACCGGTGTCGGTGCCCAGCGACCAATTGCAATGCTTGCCCGAGCCATTCACGCCGGCGAAGGGCTTCTCGTGCAGCAGCACCTTGAATCCGTGCCGGCTGGCAATTTTGTGCATCAGCGACATAAGAATCAGGTTCTGATCGACAGCCAGGTTGGTCTCATTATAGATGGGTGCCAACTCGAACTGGTTGGGCGCCACCTCGTTGTGTCGGGTCTTGCAGGGGATGGCATACTTGTAGGCTTCGAACTCGAGCTCTTTCATAAACGACTGCACACGGGCGGGGATAGCGCCGAAGTAGTGGTCCTCGAGCTGTTGGTTCTTCGCCGACTCGTGACCCAGCAGCGTGCGGCCCGTCAGCAGCAGGTCGGGACGTGCCGAATAGATTGATTCATCGACGAGGAAATACTCCTGTTCCCAGCCCAGATAAGAATAGACCTTGTGCACAGTGGGGTCGAAGAGGTGGCACACCTCTGTGGCGGCGCGGTCAACGGCGTGCAATGCCTTGAGCAGCGGGGTCTTGTAGTCGAGCGCCTCGCCGGTATATGAGACGAACACCGTGGGGATGCAGAGGGTGTCATCGACCATAAAGGCCGGCGACGTGGTGTCCCAGGCGGTGTAGCCGCGAGCCTCGAAGGTGTTGCGGATGCCGCCGTTGGGGAAACTGGAGCCGTCGGCTTCCTGCTGAGCCAATAGCTTGCCCGAGAACTCTTCGATGACGTCGGTCCCGGGTTGTCCGGCATATTCGATAAAGGCGTCGTGCTTCTCGGCCGTGCCCTCGGTGAGCGGCTGGAACCAGTGGGTGTAATGCGTGGCGCCCATATCCAGTGCCCAGTTCTTCATACCTACAGCCACATTGTTGGCCATCTCGCGGTTGAACGGGGCCCCGTTGTCGAGCACATCGCAGAAAGCCCTGTAGGTCTCTGCCGAGAGGTAGCGTGCCATTTGTTTTCGTCCGAAGATGTGGCTGCCGTAATAATCGGAAACCATACCGGCAGGAGGCTGGACGGCTACCGCCTTCTTGGCGAAGGCCTCCTGCAACACTTTAAATCTAAGATTACTCATTGTTTGTAAATGATGGTTATATGATATTGTGATATTATTTTCCAAGTACGGCAGGCAATAAAAAAAATATTTAACGGAACGACAATAATAATATTGTGTCTCGCACAAAAAAAATGGCGCCGTGGATTCAACCACCAAGTGCAATATTGTTGAAACCAGCTCACCAAGCTGTACAAGGCCTTTCTGTTGGCTTCCTGCAACGAAAACAAGCCGAGGCCTATCTGGCCTCGGCTTTCTGTTTGTCAGTTAGTAGGATTCATCGCACTATCACTTTCTGGAAGCTGAACATACCGTCGCTGTCCGTATCACCGCTGTCGGGACCGTTAGGGGCGGGATGGCGGCTGTTGAAATACTCCACGATGTGGAAACCGCAACGGTTGACGTAGAAGTGTATGTTGCGCTTCTCGAAGTAAGGGGTCGTCGTCTCCCACACCGTCACCTCGGGGTGAAGCTCCTCGATGAGGCACCAGGCGGCATAGCCGATGCCCTTGCTGTGGACTTCGGGGTTGACAAACAGCAGCTCCAGTTCGCCGTGATTGCCACCTACGCTGATGACCGCCCCGCCGACTATCTCGTCGTCGAGCAGGATGCGGTAGGTTTCGGCATTGGCTCCGTCGATTGATGCCTCGATGGTGGCACGCGAGATAATCTCCCCGTCCTCTTCAAAATGGTCGTCGCGGAGTCCGAATTCTTCGGTGGCTCCGTAAAGGAACGCCCGCTGGTTGTCGAGGATAAATTGCTCGCGGTCGGTGGGTTGCAAGGGGGATAATGTGATGTTCGGTTTCATCGGCATAGGGCTTTATAGAGGTTGATTTTACCTTGCTGGAGCTCGAGCCAGTCGGCAGTTTGCTGCAGCTGAGCGGTGAGCCACGACGACTGGGCGGTGAGCACCTCGAGGTAGGTGACGGAGGAGGAGTATTGCATCAGCTCGCGACTGTTCTCCGCGGCTTTACGGCTGGCCTCTACCTGTGCCTCGCGTACCTGCAGTTTCTGCTGGGCGGTGCGACATTCCGCCATCGCGTCGGCCACCTCACTGCCCGCTTGCAGGAGTGCCTGATGGAAGGCTATCTGCGCCTGCTCCTGCTGCGCTTTGGCTACCTCGAAACCCGCCTTTATCTGCCCGTTAAGGAACAACGGCTGCGTGAGGCCGCCGATGAGGTTGAGCAGCAGCTGCGCGGGGTTCACTATCTCGCCGATGTTGTTCGCCCACGAGCCGCTGGCGGTGAGTTTCAGCGACGGGTAGAACCGCGAGCGCGCCACCTTGGTGTTGCTGAACGAGGCCCGCAGCTGATATTCGGCACTGCGCACATCGGGGCGCGAGGCCAGCGCCTCGAGGCTGACGGGCGTGGCAGCGTCCATAGCGATGGCTTTTGCATCGGCGTATGCAGAACGCTGCACATTGCGTGGCGTGCGACCCAACAGCAGGTTGAGCGCCCGCTGGGTCTTGTCGCGTTGCAGGCGCAATTCGCTTACCGAGGCTATGGTGGCTTGCAATTCGGTTTCGGCTTGGTTGACCGCCAGCTCGTTCATCATACCCACATCCTTCATCGCTCGGATGGTCTCCAGCGTCTCGCGCTGCAGCTGCACGCTCTGCTCCGAGATGCGCAACTGCTCGTCGAACATCACGAGGGTGTAGTAGGCGTTGGCGACAGCGGCGATGAGCTGCAGCCGTGTGTAGCAGAGCTGCTCCTGCGTGTTCATCCACTGGTACAGCGTCGCCTCCTTCTGCGCCTCCACCCCTCCGCCGAGGTTCAGTTCCCAACTCATCGTCAGCGGCAGCTCGTAGCTGTAGGTGGCGGTGCTGCTTTGCGCCTTGGTGGCTGTGGCCGACGGCGACAGCGCGAATGTAGGCAGGTAGGAGAGTTTCGCCACCCGCATCTGCTGGGCGACCTGCTCCACATTGAGCCGCATAGAGCGCACATCGGCGTTGCTGTCGAGTGCCTCGGCAATCAACGCCCGGAGAGGTTCATCCACGAAGACCTCCTGCCATGGGCGCGACGGCAGGCTGTCCACCAGCGCGATGTCCTGTTCGAGGAGGGCCGGGGTGATAGACTCTTTGACCACCGGTTTCTGTACGGCGCATCCGACCATCAGTGCCGTACCCAATATCAAAAACAATCTATTTTTCACGATGTACAATGCTTTCTTGAATCTTTTGAAACACAACAAACAGTACCGGCACGGCGGCGAGCAGGCCGAGGGTGCCGAAGAGCATTCCGCCCACCACGCAGACACCGATGGTGCGGCTGCCGTTGGCACCCACGCCCGAAGCGAACATCAGGGGCAGCATGCCGATTATCATCGTCAGCGAGGTCATCAGGATGGGACGTAGTCGCACCTTGGCACTGCGGAGCGCCGCACCAGTGAGCGTCAGCCCCTCGCGGCGCGCCTGCGAAGCGTACTCGGTGAGCAGGATGGCCGTTTTCGACAGCAGTCCCACCAGCATCACCATGCCGATTTGCATGTAGATGTTGTTCTCGACGCCGAACAACTTGGCGAACAGCAAGCTGCCCGCCAAGCCGAAAGGCACCGACAGCATCACCGCCAGCGGGATGAAGAGACTCTCATAGAGGGCCACCATCACAAGATAGGCGAAGACGATGCAAATAAAGAAGATGAATATGATGCGACTGGATGTCTGGCTCTCCTCGCGGGTGATGCCGCCGAACTCGATACTGTAGCCCACGGGCAGCTCCTTGGCGGCGGTCTCCTGTATGGCCTTGATGGCACGTCCCGAGCTGCTGCCTTGCGCCACACTGCCCGATACATCGATGCTGCGGAACATATTGAAGCTGTTCAGCGACTGCGGCATATACTCCTTGGTGAGGGTAATGAACTGGTTGATGGGCATCATCTCGCCGCTCTCGGAACGCACGAAGAGGTTGGCCAGCGACTCGGGACGGTTGCGGTCGGAGGGGCGTAGCTGCAAATCGACTTGATACACCTTGTTATACTTGTTGAAATTGGAGATGTAGTCGCCGCCCAGGTAAGCACCCATCTCGTTGAGGACGGTGGAGGGGGCGACGCCCATCTTCTTGCACCGCGCCACATCCAAATCCACGCGGTACTGCGGATAGTTGACATCGTAGCTTGAATAGACCTCGCCTATTTCAGGGCGTTCGCTGAGCTTTTCGATGAAATGGGTGGTGACTCCGTGCAGCGTTTTCACATCCTGTCCGTTGCGCCCCTGCACCGAGAACGCGAAGCCGCCGTTGCCACCATAGCCCTCCACCATTCCAGGTTCGGAGACGAAGCTCTGTGCCTCGCTCTCCTCTGCCATCAGCTCACTGATCTTTTCCATCACGGCGGTGGAGGAATGGTCGCTGCCCTTGCGCTCCCCCCACGGCTTCAGCTGTACGAAGATGTTGGCACCGGCGCCGACACCCACCACGCCGCCTACATCCTGCACCTCGGGCAACTCGCGGATTTTGTCGCATGCCCGGCTCATCAGGTCGAAGGTCTTATTGGCGGTATATCCCGACGGCGGCGTAAGGTCAGCGAAAAGCGTACCCATATCTTCGTTGGGGATAAATCCTGTTGGCACCACCTTGAAGAGAATGCCGAAGAGCACCAACGCTGCCACCACACCGCCTGCCACCCACGCCTTGCGTTTCAGCAGACGCTGGACAACGGAGAGGTAGTGTTTCAGCAGCGAATTGAACGCAACATTGTATATTTTGCCGAGAGTTTTTGTCAACGTAAATTTCCGCGAATTATCCGTTAATTTATGGGCAATTATATGGGAATTCGTGTTAAACAACAGGGCGCACAGCGCGGGACTCAGCGTCAACGCGTTCAGCAGCGAGATGCCCACTGCTACGGCCATCGTCAGGCCGAACTGCTTGAAGAAGATGCCCGTGGTGCCGCCCACAAAGGCCACGGGGATGAAGATGACCATAAAGACCAAAGTGGTGGTGAACAGTGTTGTCGCGAGGCCGCTCATAGCGTCCTCCGAGGCTTTGCGGGCAGAGGTGTAGCCCTCGTCAAATCTGGCTTTCACTGCCTCCACCACCACGATGGAGTCGTCCACCACCGTGCCGATGACCAGCACCAGTGCGAAGAGTGTCAGTAGGTTGACCGAGAAGCCCGCCACCTTCATAAAGGCGAAGGTGCCGACGAGCGAGACAACGATGCCCACGGCGGGAACAAGCGTGGCGCGGAAATCCTGTAGGAAGAAAAGCACGACAATCAGCACCAGCACGATGGCGATGACGAGCGTTAGTATCACCTCGCGGATGGAGGCGAAGAGGAAGTCGTTGGTATTGTCGAAGGTGACGATTTTCACATCCTTGAGCAGCGACCGCTCGGTTTCCTTCAGCAGTTTGTCGATTTCAAGGTTGATTTTGGTGGCGTTCGAGCCGGCCATCTGGCTCACCGAACCCATCACGCCCGGGTGCCCGTTGATGCTGTTGATGTAGTCGTAATCTGACTGTCCTAGCTCCACATCCGCCACATCCTTCAGCAGCAGCTCCTCGCCAGTAGGCAGCGAGGCAATCACCAAGTTCTCGAACTCCGACACCTCGGTTTTGCGACCCGTGTAGCGCAGCACATACTGGAAAACATTGTCGGAATTGCTGCCCAGCGAGCCGACAGAGGCCTCAATGTTCTGCTCCGCCAGCACAGCCGATATGTCGCTCGGCATCAGCTTGTGGCGCGCCATCACGTCGGGCTTGAGCCAAATGCGCAAGGCGTATTGTGCGCCCCACACCTCCACCTTGCCCACGCCCTTGATGCGTAGCAGGGCGGGACGCAGGTTGTTGTAGAAATAGTTGCTCAAAAAGTTCTCGTCGTAGGTGCCGTTGGGACTCTCCAGCGCGATGATGCGGAGCTGTCCCGGTTGCCGTTTCTCGGTGGCTACACCCGTTTGCAGCACCTCGGAGGGCAGCTGTGCCTGAGCCTGGATGACGCGGTTCTGCACATTCACGGCGGCCATATCGGCGTTGGCACCCTGCTCGAAGTAGATGGTCAAGCTGGCCGAGCCGTTGCTGGCCGACGAGGTCATATAGGTCATTCCCTCCACGCCGTTGATGGCCTCTTCCAGCGGCATCACCACGCTCTTCTGCACCGTTTCGGCACTTGCTCCGGGGTAGCTCGCCCACACGTAGATGGCGGGCGGCGCAATGTCGGGGTAGCGTTCCACCGGCAGCGACAGCAGCGAAATCACACCCAGCAGCACGATGATCACGCTAATGACCATCGAGAGCAAGGGGCGGTGTATGAACGTCTTGATATTCATATCTTTACTCTTACCAATATGGTTACAATTTCAAAATGCAAAAGTACACACTATTTTCGGAACCACCTTGTATCCAAAATCGCGTTTATTGTATATTTTCGGATATAATCGCTATCCCGTGCTGTATCACCTCATGCCTTCTATGCCCCTTCTATATGCCTTCTTTGTGCCTTCTTTGTGCTCTTGGCAAAACCACTGAAAACCAGCCAACTGCATAAGATACCATGCCAACTCCGTAAAACGCTGATTTCCAAAGCTATCAATCCATGACCCCTCGGCGGTCCTTCGGCGGTCTCTCGGCGGTCTCTCAGCGACCCTTTTCTATTTCTCAACTCACCCCTCTCCACTATACCTATTAATCCCACTATCGCATTCCCACACTCCCACATTTAATTAAATTTTGCCATTCAAGAAAAAATGCGTATCTTTGCACTTTAAAAATAAATAAAAAAAGAATCCATATTGTATGGAACAAAATAGCTTCATAACCAATCAAGACAAATTATTGTCGGACATCATCAACGGCATATTGCCAAAAAGCAAAGCCGTTGATATTCTGGTTGGGTATTTCTACTTTTCTGGATATAAGCTAATCTCTGAGAACCTTCAGGATAAAAACGTAAGAATACTTGTTGGACTTGATATCGACACCACGATCACTAAAAATCTACGAGAAATGGAATCCCTGACGAATGCGAACAAATCACGCACTCAAATCAAGGAGGAATATTTTGGTAACTTTGTGCGACTGTTCAACGAGACGGACTTTTTTGACAACCAAACAAAACTTGACGGTTTCACTCTTTTCTACAACAAACTAAAAGACGGTTCACTTGAAATCCGCAAGACGGAAGACCCATGCCACGCAAAACTTTATATCTTCAATTATAACGATGACGTAAACGAGAACGGAGAAATTCCTGGCGCCGTAATAACCGGTTCAAGCAACCTTTCATACGAAGGTCTTTCCGGAAGAGTGGAAATTAACTCCCGATTCAACGACAAGCAATCCCACATAGACGCATCTGCCATATTCAACGAATTATGGGAGAGTTCGGTTATCATTGCAGACAAAGAGACTATTCCAGACTTTGAGATAAAAGTCATCAAAAAGATTTGGTACGACCGTCTTTTCAGCCCCTACCTGATGTATTTGCGTGTGCTGAAAGAATACTTCACCATTCCGACGGTCGACAATATAATGACCCCTTACGACATAACCGACGGCCGTTTCTCCAATCTGAAATATCAGACCGATGCCGTACAGATGGCCATAAATGCCATAAGAAATCATAATGGTGTTATTGTCTCAGATGTTGTGGGCCTTGGCAAGAGTATCATTGCTTCTACCGTTGCACGCAATTTGCGTTTGAGAACTATCGTTGTCTGCCCTCCACACTTGGAAGAGCAGTGGAAATCTTACCGTGATGATTTCGGGTACACCGCAACAGTGTTTTCTTCAGGAAAACTTGAAGAGGCTCTTGCTTACTATGAACGTATTGTCAAGGATAAGGAAAAATACTTGGTAATTGTCGATGAGGCACACCGCTATCGCAATGAATACACCCGTGACTATGCCATCCTTCACCAACTTTGTTCTGGCAACAAGGTGATGCTACTTACCGCCACACCATTCAACAACCGGCCGGATGACATCTACGCAATGGTGAAACTATTCCAGATACCTACCAAGTCGACATTAAAGACGGTAGAGAATCTAGGGGCCAAATTCAAAGAGCTGATTAGTAAATATAAGCAACTACAAAAAGATCAACGCGACAAACGTATCTCAGACAATGAAGCAAAAGCCGAGGCAGAAAAAATTGCCAAAGAGATTCGTTCCATCATTGCGCCTTTAGTGATTCGACGGTCCCGCATTGACCTGCAGGAAATCCCTGAGTATGCCGAAGATCTCCGTCAACAGAACATCCAACTAGTTATTCCCAACGACCCCGTAGAATTGAAATACGACCTAAGCGAGCTGAAAGAGTTGTACCTGTCCACATTAAACAGAATCAGTGCCGTTGATGAGAATGTGAACGACGGTACCTACCGATTTAAGGCTGCCCGCTATTCTCCTGTATTGTATTTGAAAGAGGACTTGATACCGGAATTGGCAAAAAAACTGGAAGAGAAAACAGGTGTAGAACTCAACCTCCTGTTAGGTCGACAAGCCAACGTGGCCAAATTCATGCGCCGTTTGCTGGTGCGCCGATTCGAGAGTT
>JAFWQP010000113.1 GCA_017509045.1 Bacteroidales bacterium | reverse complement strand
CCAACACCCTGAAGCTCATCGAGCAGAAGCAGAAGTACAACGGCGGCTGGCCTTGGATGGACGGTATGCCCGAGAGTCCCTACATCAGCACCTATATTTTGAGCGGCTTCGGCAAATTGCAGAAGATGGGCGCTTGGAGTTCGCTGAGCAAAGCCGACCAAAACACCGCCCAAAGCATCTGCGACAAGGCCGTACGTTACCTCGAATACGAGGTGGCCGAGACCTATCGCAATATGAAGAAATACAGCAAAGGCAAGGACTGGCCCATCGGTTCCAGCACTTTGAACGAGCTTTATGCCTTGAGTTTCTTCGATGTGCAAAACTCCGACCGCGACTTTGCCACTGCCAAGAAATACTACCTTGGTAGCCTCGACAAGGAGTGGACTTCGTTCAACTTCAACCAACGCTCGAAGGGTGCCCTGGTGCTCTACCGCAATGGCAACGAGAAGACCGCCAAGCTGATGATTCAGAGTTTCAAGGAGTGCGCCCAAAAGAACGAGCAAATCGGCATGTACTGGCCAAAGAAATACTTCAGCTTCGAGTCGCACATCGCCACCCACGCCAACATCATGGCGGCCTTCGCCGAGATAGACCAGAACCAGGAGATGATTGACGAATTGCGCGTGTGGCTGCTCACCCAGAAGCAGACCACGATGTGGGAGAACTCCGCCTCCACCGCCGACGCCATCTATGCCCTGCTCATGCGCGGCAGCGACTGGTTCGAGGAAGGCAAGGAAGTCACCCTGCGCTTCGGCAATACGCCCATCAGCACCGAGGGCGGTGTGGCCGGAACAGGTTTCATCCAACGCCGTTGGAATGCCAACGAGGTGACCCAAGACATGCGTCAACTCACCGTCAACAACCCGACTAACCACTTGGTTTGGGGCGGCCTGTTCCGCCAGTATTTCGTCCCGATTGACGAAGTGAAGAGCGACGAATCAGGTTTCACCATCAAGCGCGAATTGTTTGTGGAGACGGTGACTGACAAGGGCAAGGTTTTGGTGCCTGCGGAAAAGCGTATGCTGAAGGTTGGCGACAAACTGACCGTGAAGATTACCTTCACCAGCCAGCAGGACATGAGCTTTGTCTTCGTCAAGGACCTCCGTGCCGCAGGTTTCGAGCCGATAGAGCAGATCTCGCACTACGAGTACAACGACCGCATGAGCTACTACCAGAGCAACACCGACACCGACATGGAGTTCTTCATCGAGTTTCTTCCGAAGGGCACGCACCAGCTGGAATACAGCATGTTCGTCACCAAGGAAGGCTACCTCAACAACGGCTACGCCTTGATCCAGTGCCAGTATGCGCCGGAGTTCAGTGCGTATTCAGACGGCATGCGCGTGAAGGTGGGGGAGTAAGGGGTGTGTCGGAGACACACACTCCTATTTACCCCATACGTAGTGTGGGGCAGTGAGAGGTGGGCTACCGCCCATCCAAGGCGTGTCGGAGACACGCTACATCACGGTATGGAGTCTGATGTAGCGTGCCCTCGGCACGCGATATGGATGATGTCAGTCCTAGACCCCACACTGCATGTGGGGTAAATGGAATAACGTGCCTCCGGCACGTCTTACTGGACCACCAGCTTCACCGTCTGTCCCCAGCCATTCTGATGTTTAATGCGCAGCAGATAAAACCCCTTAGTAATGTCATGCAACGCCAACTCATACTGTTGCGTTCCCTCACCAAAAGCAGCCGCTTCACGTTGCAGCAACTGCCCTTGCAGTGAATATAACTCAAACTGCACTTGGCCTTGTGCAGGGTTGAAAAAGTGTACGACGGCATTGTCTCGGGCTGGATTAGGCGCCACCGTGGCATAAAGGCGCTGCACCTCATGATCTTCCACGCCGAGATGCACATCCACTGCGATCTTCATCGTCACGGGGAGGTGGTCTGAGCCGTCGAAGAGAGCCTCAGCGACCTCGGTGGGCACAGCAGTGTTGGAGCCTTGGTTGACGCTTTGGTTGTAATGGCGACCGTCGTTGCCCACAGCGTGGTAGGAGTTGTTCACATAGCGCATGTGGTTATAGCTGAACTTGATTTCGTCGGCCATGAGGATGAAGTCGAAACGGTCATCCAAGCCACCGCCCGAGAAGCATTCATCAGAGTAGCTGCGCGTTGACTGGGTGTGGTAGGCGGCAAACTGGCCGTTGCAATTCCATTCGCCCACGCCCGCCGAGCCTAAAGGATCGATGAAGAGGACCTCTGGGTTGCTGTAGGTTTGGGTGAGCAGGCGGTAGCCGCTCTCGGAAGCACCATACATGTTGAAATCGCCCATAATCAAGGCGTTGTCGTGGGGATAATGCTGATTGAGGTAGTCCATGGCGGTCTGGATTTGGGCGCGACGCGAGGCTTCGTAGCCTTGTCCCGCCTTGAGGTGAGCTACGATGCAAATGAGTTTGACGGTGTCGCCCGCAGCCAAGCTCGGGGTCTTCAGGTAAAGCTCATAGAAATCGGTGTCGCGCGGTTGGGTACGCAGAGCGATGTGCTTGCTTAACCCCAATTTGCGTGAATCAAAGAAGATATGGTTGATGATGTCCTCTCCCGCATAATTGATGATGTTGTCAGATTGCCAATAGTCGACCCCGTTAATG
>JAFWQP010000112.1 GCA_017509045.1 Bacteroidales bacterium | reverse complement strand
CTATCCTAACCCCGTGACCAACATCCTCAACATCGAGGCCCAGGGTATCCAAGAGGTTAGCGTGATGGATGTGAACGGCCGCACCGTGATGACCCTGCAGAACACCAACCGTATTGACATGAGCAACCTTGCCAACGGTGTGTACTTCGTGCGCGTCATCACCGCCGAAGGTGTTTCCATCCAGAAGATTGCTAAGAAGTAAGCATTTTCATTAGCCAAACACAGGGTGAGCCCGCTCACCCTGCTGAGGCAAAAAAACACTTTTTCATAATTCATTGTTAGGAGAGCCCGCCTAAAAACGGGCTCTTCTTTTTAAGAGGACTTCACATGAACTACGCCGCACATATTGCCGAACAACTAAACCTGGGACAGCGACAGGTTGAGAAAACCATCGAATTGTTGGAACAAGGTGCCACAGTGCCCTTCATAGCCCGCTACCGCAAGGAGGCGACGGGGAGCCTCAACGAGGTGCAGATTGCCGCCATACGCGACATGCTTGCCAAGCTGAAGGAACTGGACAAACGCCGCGAGGCCATACTTGCCTCCATCAATGAGCAGGGCAAACTGACCCCCGAATTGGAGAAAGAGATACAGGCCGCCACCACCATGACGGAACTGGAAGACCTATACCTGCCCTACAAACCTAAACGACGCACCCGCGCCACTATGGCGATGGAGCGCGGACTGGAGCCGCTGGCCAACGAGATACAGAAGCAGTATTCGTGCAATCTGGAACAGCTGGCGGACAAGTATGTCAACCCCGACAAGGGGGTGAACAACGTGGAGGAGGCTCTGGCTGGGGCACGCGACATCATTGCAGAACGGGTGAGCGAGAATGCCCAAGCCCGCAACAAGATGCGGAATATATTCCGCCGTAGCGCGATGCTCAGTTCCAAAGTGGTGAAGAACAAGGAGGAAGAGGGCGGCAAATTCGAGTCGTGGTTTGGTTGGAAAGAGAATGCCATGCGAGCCCCTTCGCACAGGATTCTGGCACTGTTCCGTGGCGAGAAGGAAGGGGTGCTGCGCGTGCATGTGATGCCCGAAGAGGACGATGCGGCTGTGGAAGCACTGGAACGCCAGTTTGTGAGCGGACGATTCGAGTCGTCGGAACAGGTGCGCATGGCTGTGCGTGATAGCTACAAACGATTAATAGCCCCCTCGATTGAGACGGAGTACTACAATCTGCTAAAGGAAAAGGCGGACAAGGAGGCGATACGTGTCTTTGCCGAGAACCTGCGCCAACTGCTGCTAGCCTCACCGTTGGGGCAGAAACGGATTTTGGCGATAGACCCAGGTTTTCGTACCGGCTGCAAGACAGTCTGTCTCGACGCGCAGGGGCAGCTACTGCACAACGAGACCATCTATCCCTTTACCTCGGTGCGCGAGGAACGAGCCGCCATCGCTAAGTTGGAGGCACTGGTGGAGGCTTTCCACATCGAGGCTATAGCCATCGGCAACGGCACTGCGGGACGCGAGACGGAGGAGGTGGTGAAACGCTGCCACTTCAAGGGCAAGCTTATCGCGGTAATGGTGAGCGAAAATGGGGCATCGGTATATAGCGCTTCCGAGGTGGCACGACGCGAGTTTCCCGAATACGACGTAACGGTGCGCGGCGCCGTGAGCATAGGCCGCCGACTGATGGACCCGCTGAGCGAGCTGGTGAAGATAGACCCCAAGAGCATCGGTGTGGGACAGTACCAGCACGATGTGAACCAAACCTTGCTGCAAGAGAGCCTACAAGACGTGGTGGTCAGCTGCGTGAACAGCGTGGGCGTAGAGCTGAACACCGCCAGCCGTGAATTGCTGAGCTATGTTAGCGGAATCGGTCCCGCTTTGGCGAACAACATTGTGGAATATCGCAACAACGAAGGGGCATTCCATTCCCGCCAAGAACTGAAGAAGGTGGAACGCCTAGGTGATAAAGCCTTTGAGCAATGCGCGGGATTCCTGCGTGTGCGCGAAAGCAACAACCCACTCGACCGCAGTGCCGTCCATCCCGAACGTTATGCTTTGGTGGAACAGATGGCAAAGGATGTGAATGCCACTGTGGAAGAACTGATGCAGCAAAAAGAGCTGCGCGAGAAAGTGAAGATAGAGAAATATGTGAGTTCCGACTGCGGACTGCCCACGCTGCAAGACATCATGAAGGAGTTGGACAAGCCGGGACTAGACCCCCGCGCCAAGTTCGAGGTGTTTGAGTTCGACAAGAACGTCACACGCATCGAAGACCTTCAGGAAGGCATGGTGCTGCCCGGCATCGTGACAAACATCACCGCCTTTGGTGCCTTTGTGGACGTAGGCGTACATCAAGACGGACTAGTGCATGTCAGCCAGATGGCAAACCGCCGCGTGAACGACCCCGCAGAGGTGGTTCACCTCCACCAACACGTCAAAGTCAAAGTCCTCGAAGTTGACCTCCGCCGCCACCGCATCTCACTTTCGATGAAGGGGCTATAGTTGCCCCAAGACCTTAGAGATGTCCTCGGTGAAGACGGTGAAGCGCGGTAGATTCTCAATAAAAGGGCTTGGGTCGTCGCGATTGAAGCGGACGAGGCTGGTGTGTGGAAACTTTTGTGCCATCTGCTCAAAAGGAAAACGGATGATGCCAGGGGTGTTGTAGCCAATGCCAAACTCGAGCAACAATAAATTGCCTTGCGATGCCTGTTGCACAAAGTCGGTGTAGCGTCGAGCCTGACGCTGCCAGCGGAAATCTTCGACAAAGGTGTCGTCCACCCGTAAGTTCATAGCCGCCTCCGAACCGTCGGGCATGGTGGGGAGCATCTCGGTAGGGATGCGACATTCTTTGATGAGCGGCAACACCCGCATTACCCAGCCGTGATTACTCACCGTAAGCTTAGGGGTCCCCGTGGCAGGTTGGAATAGGCTGTAATCGCCTTGTGTGGCGAAAATATTATCCATAGGAAAACCCGCCAACTCAAACTGGGCATCGACATTAGTGGTAACGACGAAAGCATCGGGAAAGAGCTGTCGCAACTGCCTATAAAGGGGCATCGCTCCCGAGCGATAGCGACAAAACCAGATGTGCTTAGCCCAATATGCCCAATACTCTTCTTTAGTTTCAAAGGGATAGAAACTGGAAGTATATAGGTCAGTGAAGCCGTAACGTTCAATCCATGGCGCAAATTCGCGACGGAAATCTTCGCCGGCGTAATCCAACCCGGCAGCGGTGCTCAGCCCACTGCCCGCACCAATAATAATATTGTCAGCTTTGGCAATAGCCCTTTTCAATGCCTCAACTCTTGTTGAGAAGTTGTCGGTAGATGTCATAGTCTGTGTCTTTGAATACATTGAAAATAACCTGCAACTGCGTGTCACGACATGTTTCCACAGCTATTTCCGCAGCACGACGGTTGGGGAAATGGAACTCGCCTGTGGAAATACAGCAGAAGGCGATGCTGTGACAACCCTGTTCTTCTGCCAAGCGTAGGCACGAGCGATAGCATTGTGCCAGTTTCCGTTCTTCCTCAAGGGTGGGTACAGATTGGCTGATAATTGGCCCCACGGTATGTATCACCCACTTGGCAGGCAAGTTGTATCCATGTGTGATAATAGCGTCGCCTGTGTTAATCAAACTGCCCTGCAGCATATCGTTGCAGGCCTGTCGTAATTGCAGCCCTGCCGCAGAGTGAATGGCGTTGTCGATGCATGAGTGCAGCGGATGCCAGCAACCAAGTCCTTGACAGTTTGCGGCATTCACAATAGCATCGACTTTGAGACGTGTGATGTCGCCCTGCCAAAGGTTTTCGACATTCACTACGATTCCCTTTTCATTCAACTGGGCTTGCAGCTCCGCATCTTGTGCTTCTAAGAACTCGGTACTCAAGGGCTGAGGTTCCCATACGTTCATCAAAGCTCGCAGCAGCAATTGCTTCTCAGGCAGGGTTTCAGGAACGCACGCGCTGACTCCGCCCCGATTCATCAGGTATTGGATACAAAAGTCGATATTCTTAATCCTGTCCATAATAGCGTTCTCTGTCGGTAATAATATCGTGCAGATGGTTATAGGCCCAGTCAGTTAATTGGCGCATAATCGGCAGGAATGAGCGGCCCCGTTCGGTAAGAGAATATTCCACACGCGGCGGCATCTCGGCATAGACCTTGCGAGACACCATCCCGTCGGCTTCTAAACCACGCAAGGTCTGCGTAAGCATCTTCTGCGAACAATCGGGATTCTTCTGTTCTAAGTCGCGAAAACGCATAGGGGCATCCGCAACACTCAGCGTATAGATTACCGCCAAAGTCCATTTATTACCGATGCGTGCCAAAATATTGCGGATAGGGCACTCAGGGAAAACGGGGTCTTGGATGAAGTCTTTTGTCATGAGGTCAATGATATTTCAAGCTGCAAAAATACGACTTTTTTCTAAAACAGGCAGACACTTTCTACACAATGCCTGCCTGTTTGTCTCTGTTTGATGGGGCGCAAAAACAACTACCACACCAGCGGGTCGTTGAGAATAACACCATCAACCATCGGGCTGTCGGCATCGGTGAAAGCATTGGCCTTGTACTGGATGCAGAGATAAGTCAGAGGTTCGTCACCCGTATTCTTCAAGGCGCGACGGCCGTTGGGACTCACACGGACAATGGAGCCCTCTGTCACTGCGAACTGCTCGCCGTCCACTTGATAGGTGCCCTTGCCTCGCAGAATGATGTACAGTTCTTCGTGCGTCTTGTGGGTGTGCAAAAAACCGCTGTCCTGTCCTGGTAGAAGGGTCTGGAACGAGAGTTCGCTGCCCGTAGCGCCCACAGCCTGTCCCACAAACACTTTGCCTTTAATGACGTTTGGTCCCATAGGGAGCTCATGTTCAATTATCTGGTCGTTGTTTCCCACACTGACGGCGGCATAATTGATGCCACTCTTGATTGTTTCGATTGTTCTCATTTTTTTAATGTTTTGTGATTGATTTCGATTGCAAAAGTACAATACTTTCCAAAATCCCACAAGAGGGTACCTCGATGAAAGCCACTTACCTTTGGGTGCGTAACGCACATACCACAAGTATGCGGTACACCAAATTTAACCTTTTTTAGTATACGTCCTTTTGCTATCGAGCCTCAAAAAGGCACAAAAGCTATCGCATTTTTCTGAAAATAGATGCGTCAGCGTACAATAGAAAGTCTTTGCACAGTGACACCTTTACCCGACCGCACAATCACATTATACAGCCCTTCGGGGAACGCACTGATATCGATATGCTGAGAATCTGAAATGCGTTGCTCTAGCATTTTACGACCCATATTGTCAAAGATAATCAATACACCTGTAGACATTGTTTCTTGCAGTATGCATTGTACCTGGTCGCCTGCTGGATTGGGATAAAGCATGAAAGTAGGAAGGTCGGTAGGAACTTCTGCTATCCCTGTCGTGTCAGCTTCGGTGACAAACACAGTAATCGTCCAGTTGCTATGGTGAACGGAGTCGCAAAGGGTACGGGCACGCACGCTATATACAGTATGCTCATGAAGATTATCAAACATGACATCCGTTTGATACACGATGGTATTGGCCAAAGTGTCGCCACTATGCATCAGAACGACTTGGAACGCTACCGAGTCGGTATTATGACCATTTTCATCAAAATAGGGCGAATAAATGGCTAGCGCACAATGGGTGGACCCAACTTCGGAAACAACGACCCTATCTACGCCCAGGCACATTGTATCTGATTCTTCTCCCGTAGCAAAAGCCACCGCCTCGCTCCAATCGGAATAGGAGGAATCGCCACAATAGGCACGGATATACAGTTCGTATTCACTATTGTACTCAAGGTTGTCAAGCAATATGTTAGGTACATTGCTCACGCATGATAGCCCCTGACCTAGTGCAAACCCGCGAATACCATATTCAACCTCCCACTGTTGGTTATTCATGCCCGAAGTCCATGTGACCAATGCGCTTGCGCCTTCAACACTCACAGCCAGATTACTTACCGTGTCGCATACTGGTTCTGGACAAGTAAGCGTAACAATATAAGTGCGACTCGTCACCGAATCCTCAGCCAGCACATGCAGCAAAAACTGCCGTGTCAACCCGTCGGGCTCAAGGATGTCGACCGTGACTATGGCATCTGATGCTTGCGTCACATACGACAACGTTGCACTCTGCAGGGCTGCAACATCAGGCATAGAATAAGCATAGTTGAAACTGTCGCGCTGGAAATCGGCTATTGCAACATCATTGACATATAGGCTGTCGAGCCATGCACTATATATAAATTCAATATCGTCGACCGACAGCGAATCGTTGGCACTACCACCACCAGCGGTGGTATTGGTGGTCATCGACATAAGCACATAATTGACCGACGAAGTACCGTCGTAAACAAAGGGTACACGCTGCTGCACCCATGTTGGCGTAGTTGAAGATGACGTTGTGCGGCTGAACTGCGAAACTGCTTTACCGCAGTAGAGATTGGTAGTATTACAGTCATTAGGGTCGCGGAAATCGCTGTCGCCATGCAAGTAGGCACGTACACTACCTTGTGACGACGCACTAGCAGCATAATACGACACCCAAACATACATCGAGTCGGGCGTGCCACTAAAAGCATGACAATAAGCACTGCCTCGATGAGTATAGTTGTAGTTGCTCGAACTAGAGGCCGAGGTACTGCCCGCGTGTATCTGTCCCGTGGTCATATTGCCGTTGGCAACAACGCCCAATACCGAGCGTGAATAGATGGTGAGATAGGAACTGCCCGATGTACCAGGACGACCACCATTGCGATGGTAGTGCTGTGCCGTGCTGGCCGCCCATGCCCACGAGCCATCCGCCTGCGGGAACGAGCTCCAATGGCTGGGCCGGGCATTGGCAGTGGTACCCTCCCACGACTCAAATCCCGGGTTTAACAATTGATACTGCGCACGACCACATACGGGAATCGACAGCAGTGACACAATGACCAAAGCAATGCGTAAACGATTTGTCATATAAATAATAATAGAAGATTGCTTAATAGCTTTGAAAGTAGAAAAATGTGATTTGACTAATAAGCGCGGTAGCTTACTTTTTAGTTTATCTAGGCCGCAACACAATGAACGGGATAAGTATTTCCTCCATCGAGATACCACCATGCTGGAAAGTGTTCATGTAGTATTGCACATACTGATTGTAGTTGTTGGGATAGACAAAATAGTCGTTCTCGTGACAGAAAATATAAGGCGAAGTGACGTGCCTACGTGGCAAGAATAGCTTGGCGGGGTCCTTCACCTCAAACACCTCCTTGGGGTTATAGTCGAGCAGACGCCCCTGCTTGTAGCGCAGATTGACGCTGACACTCTGGTCGCCCTTCACACGCACGGGACGGTCGATGCGTACCGACCCATGGTCGGTGGTGATGACGATATTGACATCCTTGCCACTCAGAGCCTTGAACACCTCCGCCAACGGTGAATGCTCAAACCAGCTGAGCGTAACCGAACGGTACGCTTTTTCGTCGGCAGCCAGTTCGCGCACTATGTCACTATCGGTGCTCGCGTGTGAGAGCATATCCACAAAGTTGTAGATAATCACATTCAGCTTGTTTTGAAGTAAGTTGGGAACGTTGTCCACCAATCGCCGACCATACTGAGCATTCAGCACCTTGTTGTAGCTATGCCTGATGTTCAGTCCGTTGCGGCGCAGGTTCTCGTCTAGTAGCTCGTTCTCAAACTGGTTTTTATACCCTTCTTGGTCCTCGTTTACCCAATACTGCGGATACTTTCGCTCTATCTCCGACGGCATCAACCCACCAAACATAGCATTGCGGGCAAACTGCGTGGTAGTAGGTATGATACTGTAGTAGAGACCATCCTCCTCGGTACGCAGATATTGCTCTATAGCCGGTTGGAGAAACTTCCATTGGTCATAGCGGAAGTTGTCGATGACGATAAGAAACGTAGGCCTGTCGTCGCGCAGCATGGGAAACAGACGCTCGCGCAACACCGTGGGCGACAGCGTAGGCTTGTCGTCCGAAGCGTTACCCCCTATCCAGTCGAGATAGTTCTTTTCATAGAACTTACAAAACAGCTGGTTCGCCTCCGCCTTTTGTGAGATAAAAATGTCGTGTATGTTCTCATCGTCCGACGAAGCCAATTCCAAATCCCAATACACTAGCTTGCGATAAAGTTGAATCCACTCGTTGTGGTCAAGCCGATTCGACAGTTCCATGCCTATCTCGCGAAACTGCTGTTGGTAGGTCATCGTCGAACGCTCGTTCTGTAGTCTGCGCGCGTCGGTATGTTTCTTGATTGCCAGCAATATCTGGTTGGGGTTGACCGGTTTGATAAGATAGTCGCTAATCTTGCCGCCCAAAGCCTCATCCATAATATGCTCCTCCTCGCTCTTAGTAATCATCACCACCGGCACTTGCGGGTAACGAGTCTTAATCTGGCTGAGTGTGTCTAGCCCGCTGATGCCAGGCATATTTTCATCTAGAAACACCAAGTCGATGTTGTTAGGGTGCGCTTCCAGCTCGTCTAGAGCCTCACTTCCGCTCATCACAGGGATGACACTATACCCCTTCTCTTTCAGAAACAGGATGTGTGGTTTCAAAAGGTCGATTTCGTCATCGGCCCACAGGATGGTGATATTGTCCATATAGCAATCGTGTGTTACAAACTAATCATATTTATAACGCAAAAGCCCAACAAATATTGTTTAGGCAACTATGCAACTCCATTTTTTACACGAATTACCATAAAATGGACACCTATATCTCACGAATAAAAATTATCGTCACCCATGCCCAATTCATGATAATACGTGTTTTCCTATACATCCCCTCACCCTAATTAGCAGTTACTTGTTGTCGTAGCAACAACAAAGGTGCCCTATAAGGACACCTTTGTCTATTCAAGAAAGCAGAAACGCTTAGAGTACCTGCACGGGCTCAATCAGACCCTTACCGAGCTCGATAGCCTCCTCGTTCTGGGGAATGAGCTTGTGGTGACGCTCAGGAAGCGACTTCTCCAAGCCCTTGTGGATGAACTCTGAACCCACGATGGGTTTCAGTTTCAGGAAGCCACCGAGGACCACCATGTTGAACACCTTCGAGATGCCCATCTCCTGAGCCTTCTCAGTAGCGGCAATCTTATAGATGTTGATGTCCTTGCGGGTAGGCTCGTGGGTGATGCCATTGGGGTCGTAAATCAGCAGACCGCCAGGCTTCACAGAGCTCTCGAACTTGTCGAGCGACTGCTGGTTAAGCACGATGGCAGTGTCGAACTTACTGATGATAGGCGAGCTGATGCGCTCGTCGCTGACGATGACGGTGACGTTGGCAGTGCCACCACGCTGCTCGGGACCGTAGGAAGGCATCCAGAGCACTTCTTTATCTTCCATTACGCCTGAGTAAGCAAGGATTTTGCCCATCGAGAGGACACCCTGGCCACCAAAACCGGCGATGATTATTTCTTCTGTCATGATTTCTATTGTTTTTTAAGGCCGGACTAGTCAGACTAGTCAGACTAGCCGGACCAGTCAGACGATGTTTATTTATTGCTTAACAGTTAGCGGTGCGGAAACAACCAGACGGTTTGCGTCGATGCCTTCGGCAATCTTGCCATCCACCTTGATGTCGCCCAGCGGATAGTTCGGGAACATATTCTCTTCCATCCACTTGTTGGCCTGCACGGGAGTCATCTTCCAACCGCTGTTGCAGCTGCTGACGATTTCCACGAAGGCGAGACCCTTCTTGTCGCGCTGCACCTCGAAAGCCTTCTTGATAGCGGCCTTAGCCTTGCGCACGTTGGCGGGTGTATGAACGCTCTGACGAGTCACATAGTAAGTGCCGGGCAGGGTAGCCAACAGCTCGGTGATACGCAGGGGATAGCCGTTCAGGTCCACACGACGGCCATAAGGCGTGGTAGCGGACTTCATGCCCACCAGCGTGGTAGGAGCCATCTGACCACCGGTCATACCATAGATACCGTTGTTGATGAACACCATCACGATGTTCTCGCCACGGTTGGCAGCGTGGATAGTTTCAGCCGTACCGATAGCGGCCAAGTCACCGTCGCCCTGATAGGTGAACACGAATGTGTCGGGGTTCAGACGCTTGATGGCGGTAGCCACAGCAGGAGCACGACCGTGGGCAGCCTCCTGGAAGTCCACGTCGAAATAGTTATAGGCCAGAACGGAGCATCCGACGGGGGATACACCGACGGTCTTATCTTGGATGCCCATCTCGTCGATCACCTCGGCGATAATGCGGTGAGCAGTGCCGTGGCCGCAGCCGGGGCAGTAGTGCATTACATTGTCGGTAAGCACTTTTGTTTTGGTGTAAACCAGATTCTCAGGTTTTACTATATCGTTAGCCATTGTAATTCGATTTAAAAGTTACTTGATGATTTTCTGTTCCAAAGCTTCGAGAACCTCTTCGGGAGTGGGGATGATACCACCGAAGCGGCCGTAGTGCTCGATAGGAATCTGGCAGTTGGCAGCCAACTTCACATCCTCGACCATCTGACCGGCGCTCATCTCGACGCAGAGCATACCCTTGGCCTTCTTTGCCAATTCGGCAACCTGCTTAGTGGGGAAAGGATACAGGGTGATAGGACGCAGCAGACCCACCTTCAGACCCTTGGCGCGGGCAATCTCCATGCTCTTCATGCAGATACGCGACGATGTGCCATAGGCAACAAAGATATAGTCGGCATCCTCGCAGTTCAGCATCTCATAGCGCACCTCTTCTTCCTTCATCTGGGCATACTTCTTCTGCAGCTTCTGGTTGAACACCTCCTGGCGGCTCGACTCAAGCTCCAACGAAGTGATGATGTTGCGTTCACGGTTGGCGGGTTTGCCCCAAGTGCCCCAAGGAGCCTTCTCGCGGCGCTCCTCGTCAGTCCAACGAGGCACATAGTCTCTCGTATAGCATTTCTCCATGCACTGGCCGATAGCACCGTCGGTGAGGATCAGCACAGGATTGCGATATTTGAAAGCAATATCCCAAGCGTCGAACACAAAGTCGTACATCTCCTGCACGCTGGCGGGAGCCAACACATACAGCTGGTAGTCGCCATGACCGCCACCCTTAGTGCTCTGGAAATAGTCGCTCTGTGCAGGCTGGATGGTACCCAGACCGGGACCGCCACGCATAGCGTTCATCACCACACAGGGAATTTCAGCACCTGCCAGATAGGTCAGGCCTTCGCACATCAGCGAGATTCCGGGAGAAGAGGACGAGGTGGCAACCTTCTTACCAGTAGCTGCGCCACCGTAGACCATATTGATGGAAGCAAGCTCCGACTCAGCCTGCAGCACCACCATACCGGTAGTCTCCCACGGTTTCTCGGCCATAAGAGTTTCCATAACTTCCGACTGCGGAGTGATAGGATAGCCAAAGTAGCCGTCCGTACCGCTGGCAATCATAGCGCGGGCAATAGCCTCATTGCCCTTCATCAGTTTAAGTTCTTTT
>JAFWQP010000111.1 GCA_017509045.1 Bacteroidales bacterium | reverse complement strand
TGATAATGACACCATTAACGACACAATTCCGCTTGTAGAGGTGAACTTATTACTAAACGGAGGGTTAGAGCAATGGGTAGACCCACAGACGGCAGACCCCTATGATATACCCGAACATTGGTTTCGCCACAACAACTTAAATGTTAGGAAAAACAACACCATTGTCACTGAGGGGATATATTCGGCAAAGATGGAGTCGTTGGAGACAGGCTCAACGGCAAGAGTAGACCAACGTGTGCCTGTTACGCCAGGGAGTAGGATAAGAATCCGATTTAGCTACTACGTTGAACAATGGAAATCGAAAGGTGCCAGAACCTACTGCTACTTCCGAACGAGGGCTGCAGAAGCATCCAATATATCTGCTGAAGATTTAAAAGATTTCTATGGACAGGAGGCTTATTACATCATTCGTGGGGGTGGGTATGGACTGACCTATCTGCCACACGATTTGAACGTATGGCAGACGTTTGACGAGACAATCGAAGTGCCTCCGACGGCAAACTATTTTGTGTTTGGTGTCAACAGTTATCACGGCACAATCATATATGTGGACGACTGTTACGTTATTGAAGTATCAGAATAATAGAGGTATGAGAAGGGTCGTTTTCATATTGGCATGGATTGTTGTGGCTATGGGTATGCTGCACGGGCAGAGTTTGAATGTCAACGACAATGCACAGATTGAACCTCAACGGCAACTTGCCGCACCATGGGTGCGCTGGTGGTGGAATGGCGACAAGGTAGACACGGTGGAGTTGAAGCGTGAGCTGCATCTGCTCCACGATGTCGGCATCGGTGGCGTGGAAATCAACCCCATCGAGTTCCCTGCCAAGCGGTGCGACTCGTTGGGCATTCGGTCCCTCACATGGCTCAGCGACGAGTGGCTTGAGGCTTTGGGCAGTGCCCTCCGCGAAGCCAAGCGGCTGGGCATGGGTTGCGACCTGCTTGTTGGCTCAGGGTGGCCCTTCGGAATGGAGACTCTACCCATGGATGAGCGGGCACAGGTGATGCTCACCTACGCCACAGAGATTGATTGGTCGAACAACACCAACAATGAACCTTTTGTTATCACCAAGCAGCAGATATTCGATGCCGTAGACCCCAAAGTGACCGAACCCAATGCCGACCGCCAGTTTGAATTGGTGGACCTCTTCGTTGTGCCCGACTCGGTATACAGCATCTATCAACGCAACGACTACTATCCCCTCGGCGATACGATACGGCTTTATCCCCTCGACCAAATCACCACCGGCTGGCATCCCTCGCCCAATAACAAATACATGCTTTATGCCTTGGTGCGCTGCACCTCTTTTGCCAGCGTCATCAACGGTGCCCCCGGAGCTTCGGGCCCTATCCTCGACCACATGAACCGCGAAGCAGTGCGCCATTTCCTTTACCACATGTCGCACACGTTGGAGGGGAGGTTTGGCCCGATGAAGAACTGGCTGCGCGCCTACTTCGTCGACAGCATGGAGCTCGAAGGGGCAAACTGGACTTCAGACTTTGCCGAGGAGTTCCGCCGCCGTCGCGGCTACGATTTGATGCCGTGGTTGCCCTTCACCATGTTCAAAACTGGACGACTGGGCGATGTGGTCAGCTACGAGTATGGGGCAAAGCAGTCGCCCGACTTTAAGCGGCAGGTGCAGCGGGTGCGACACGATTTCGAGATTACCAAGGCGGAGCTGCTCCACGAGCGCTATACCCAGACCTTCCTCCAATGGTGCCATGAGCAGGGTGTAAAGGCACGCGCACAAGCCTATGGGCGCGGATTCTTCCCCCTCGAAAGCTCCCTCGGCTACGACATACCCGAAGGCGAAAGCTGGACCACCAACTACCTCCGCCACCGCATCGGCGAAGAGATGCCCGACAGCGACTATCGCCGTGGTCGTGCTTACACGATGATTAACAAGCTGGTCTCCTCTGCCGCACACCAGAGCGGTCGTCGGCTGGTCAGTGCCGAGGAGATGACCAACACATACCGCATGTTCGAGACCACCCTCGAACTGCTCAAGCTGGGCAGCGACATGAGTGCCATCAGCGGTACCACCCACTCGGTGTGGCACGGCTTTAACTACACACCCCCGCAGGCGGGTTTCCCCGGCTGGGTGCAGTACGGCAGCTACCTCAACGAGAAGAACACTTGGTGGCCCTACTTCCACCTGCTCAACGAGTACCGCAGCCGCATGAGTGCCATACTCCAGAATGCCGACATGCAGACCGACATCGCCATCCTGTTGCCCACCGACAGCCTCTGGGCGCAATACGGTGTGCAGACCGAGCCCTTCCCCAACTACCCCAAGGGCAGCCCCTACGATATCCCCTACCTGCTTTGGGAAGCGGTGCACAAGAACGGCGGCAACTGCGACTTTGTCACCTCCCGCCAGCTCGACACCGCTACCCTCCGCGACGGTGAGCTCATCATTGGCAAAAGAGCATATAAAGCCCTTCTTGTGCCCCCAGCGTCATCCGTAGACGGAACTCAATCCTCAATCCTCAAAGTCCCCTCCCTCCCCGACCGCAACTATCTTGAATGGTACCGCACAGTGCAATCAAAGTATAATCTCCCCCACGCTGTAACGATAGAAGAACCCGACCCGTATCTACTACAAAACCATTACCGTAACGACCGTGGCGACGACATCTTCCTCTTCGTCAATGCCTGCCTCCGCTGCGCTGTCGGCTCCACCATCGTATTCCCCAAAGAAATCTACCAAGGCCGCACCGCATGGGTCTACAACCCCGCCACCGACGAGAAACAGCTGCTCACGTTAGAAGACGGCTCCACATGGCTCTACCTTCCTCCCGCCGAGAGCCTCTTTATCATTTTTGAAGATACCGTAGGGGCTTCCACCGGGGAGCGGGCTTACACGGGGGTAAGCCCCTACGATTCTCACATTCCCCAATGGTCTCCCGCCTACAACGAAGGCCAGCACTACTTCTCTATCCCCATGCGTTGGCATCTCTCATTGAGCCACGCCATCGAGGGCTGGACACGCGACACCGTCATACAGCATCTCTGCGATCTCCGCGAAACGCAGTTCAAAGTCTTCTCCGGCACCATCACCTACACCGCCCACTTCCACCTCGACAGTATCACCCACGACTCCCTGCAAGGTGTCGCCTATACCCCCGAAAGCCTCGAATGCCTCGACCTCGGCGAAGTCTGCGACATCTGCCAGCTGTGGGTCAACGGGGTGGACTGTGGTGTGAAATGGTACGGCGAACGAATCTACTGCAACACTGGAGGACGCTTCCGCCCTGGTGACAACACTATCGAAATACGCGTCACCACCACCCTCAACAACTACGTCCACACCCTTACAGACGACAAAGTCATCCAACACTTCGTACTCAAACGCAATGTCCCCACCACTCCTGCGGGCCTCGTGGGCATCGATGGACAGATAGCCTTTTTCTAACACCTCGACATGAACAACGAAATCATCATATCCGACTCGCTCGAAAAGGTGGCACAGATGCAGCACGACGGCTACATCACCCATGCTTGGTGTCCCTGTGGAGATTGTGACTTCACCATGGACGGGCGGTCGTTCCATCTCGCAGCAGGCGACTGTATGATTGTTCCGCACCCCTGCCTTGAGTTTCGCGTCGACAGGAAGAGCGACGACTTCGCTGTGGAAGTCATTTATGTCTCCCTCCAATTCACGCAGGTCTCCACACCGCAGAGCAACTACGGAATGCGCGGACACCTTGCGCTGTTTGAGAACCCTGTGATGCACCTCATGCCTGAGCAGCAAAGAGTGTGTGCCCTTAACTTCGACTACCTTCGCAGCCGCCTGACCATCAATACGCACCATTTCCACCGCGAGGCGATGATCAATGCTGTGCAGTGCATGATTATCGACTTCTTCGATTTTCACGTCGAGCTCTACGGTGCTGTGCAGGTGAGTAGTCCTAACGCCCAGCTGATGCTCGATTTCCTCAACCTATTGGAAGGCGGCGAGTACCGCCAGCACCGCGAAGTGGGCTGGTATGCCGAGCGGCTGTGCGTCACACCGAAATACCTCTCCGAAGTGAGCAAGCGAGTGAGCGGTCAGGCAGCTATCTACTGGATTACGCGCTATACCGCCCTCGACATAGCACGGCAGCTACGCACCACCAACCTCACCATCGAGCAACTCTCAGACCTATACAATTTTGGCGGCACCAACTACTTCATCCGCTACGTTCAGAAAAACCTCGGCGCATCGCCTAGCAGTTTCCGCGAGTAGAACCTTATTGGAAAAATAGGAACAAATCACCGAATTATGGATAGTGCCTAATTCGGTGATTTGCTGTAATTTTGCAGTGCTAATTAGATAGGACGCACATTAAATAATAACCAGAGTAACAACAACTTATGCAAGAAACAATCGTTGACCCGAGACTTACAACTGCCGAAGAACACGCCGAAGGGGTGCGTCAGGCGCAGGTGCTTTTCAAGTTGAACCACACGATGCCCTATACCGACGAGTACAATGCGCTGGTGCGTGAGCTCTTCGGTGACAACCTCGGCGATGATGGTTGGGTGATGCCTGGCTTGACGGGCGTCTGCTTCGACCGCGTGAAGATTGGTCGCGGCGTGATGATTATGAACAACTGCCTGATGATGGGGCGAGGAGGCATCACCATCGACGACGGCGCGATGATTGCCGCCAATGCACAGCTCATCAGCAATAATCACGACTTGCACGACCGTCAGATACTTCGCTGCAAGCCTGTCCACATCGGTAAGAACGCATGGGTGGGTGCGGGCGCCACCATCCTGCCGGGTGTGACCATTGGTGACAACGCCGTCGTAGCCGCTGGAGCGGTGGTGACCAAAGACGTGGCTCCGAACACCATAGTGGGAGGCAATCCCGCCAAGTTTATTAAGATTATTGAATGAAGATATTGGCATTATTGGCAACCTTGGTTTGTATGCAGACGACTCCCGACACATCATTGGAAAAGGAGGTGAACCACTACCTCGACCGCTGGAATGCTGCAATGGTGGCCGCCGATACAGTTGCTCTCGCGGAGATGATGGATGAGGCAATCGTGCTGCGCCACCTGTCGGGAGCAACGCAGACTCGCGGCCAGTGGCTCGCCGACGTGGAGGCTGGTAAAATGAAATACCACCAAGTGGAAAAAAGCGATGTACGCATCCGCCAAGAGAAGGACGGCAGTGTAACGGTACACTTCACTTCGGTAGTCACCGCCACCATCTACGGCTCTGGCGGCACCTGGACACTCCACCCCACGATACGTCTTGTGCGACGCAACGGTCAGTGGATGAGAACGGAATAGAAAACCTCTAAAAAAAACAACAATGAAACGAATTCAAGCATTATTATTAACCTTAACAATCTCTCTTGCTATGAACGCACAACAACCTTATCTCACGCTGAACAACGGCGTGCGGATGCCCCAGATAGGACTGGGACTTTACATGATTCCTGAGGGAGATGAGGCCTATAACTCGGTGATGACAGCTCTCAAAAACGGCTACCGCCACTTCGACTGTGCCCACGCCTACCAGAACGAGCGCGCACTGGGTCGCGCGCTGAAAGACAGCGGTGTGCCGCGTGACAGCGTATGGATTACCAGCAAGCTGTGGCAGAACGAATATGGCAAGGGCAAGACGTCCGCCTCCATCGACCGTATGCTCTCACGCCTCGGGCTGGAGTACATCGACCTCGTCTATTTCCACCAGCCTGTGGGCGACTACGTGGAAGGTTGGCAGGAACTGGAGGAAATTATGAAGAGCGGCAAGATCCGCGCCATTGGCATCTCCAATTTCGACGCTTCGGACAGCATCTTCGACTCGCTGGTGAAACACTGCCGCGTGAAGCCTCAGATTATGCAAATCGAGTGCCACCCCTACGCCCAGCGTCGCCACTGGCAGGAGCGTTGCGCCGCAGAGGGCATCCAGATTGAGTGCTGGTTCCCCCTCGGCGGACGCGACAGCAAAGGCGAGATACTGCGAGACCCCGTCATCAACCGCATAGCCAAAGCACACGGCAAGAGTGCCGCACAAGTCATCATCCGCTGGCACATGCAGGAAGGCTTTTCCGTCATCCCAGGCACCTCTAACCCCAACCACATTAAAGAAAACTTCGACGTGATGGACTTTGCACTGAGCAATGTCGAAATGGCCGCCATTCGCGCCCTTGACAAGGAGAAACGCTACTTCAACATGAGCTATGAAGACCAAGTGCGTTGGTTCAAACAATGGAACCCCGAGGACTGAGGAAATTGAAAGTTGAAAAAGAATGTGTTAATGTGTGAATGCGTTAATGTGTTAGTCCTTGCTGCATCAAAGACTCACGAATTAACAAATTAACAAATTAACGAATTTATTAAATGTGTTAGTCTTTGGCGCATCAATGACTTACGAATTAACAAATTAACGAATTCTCAAACCCCCAATACTAATGAAAAGAATCGCATTATTTACCGCTGCGGCGCTGATGCTGCTCGGCTGCAAACAGAAACAGGAAACACCTGAACCCGTACCCGAACCCCAAGGCTCGGTGGTGTACATGACCAAGGAAATCAGCCCCGAGGCGCTGATTAATGTCTACAAGGCACTCGGTGTGCCGGCAGAGGGCCGTGTGGCCGTGAAAATCTCCACCGGTGAGGCTGGCAACAACAACCACCTGAAAGCCGAACTTATCGGGCAGCTGGTGCAGCTGGTGAACGGCAAGATTGTGGAGTGCAACACCGCCTATGCGGGCAAACGCATGAACACCAAAGACCACCTGAAAGTCATCGAGGAGCACGGCTTCAACACCATCGGTGGTGTGGACATCATGGATGCCGACGGCGAAATCAAAATCCCCGTGCGCGACACCACCTATATGCGCTACAACATCGTGGGCAAGAACCTGCAGAACTACGACTTCATGATCAATCTCGCCCACTTCAAGGGACACCAGATGGGCGGCTTCGGCGGTGTGTTGAAGAATGCCAGCATCGGCGTGGCCTCGCGCAACGGCAAGACCTACATCCACACCAACGGCCAGAGCGAGGATTACACTCACCTCTGGGATTATATCCTGCCAGAGAACCAGGACAAGTTCCTCGAGTGCATGGCCACCGCCGCTGCTGCGGTGCACGACTACTTCAAGGGCAAAGTTATCTACATCGCCGTGATGAACAACATGAGCATCGACTGCGACTGCAATGGCAATCCCACCCCCGTGGCACTTAAGGATATGGGCATCCTCGCCAGCACCGACCCCGTGGCTCTCGACCAAGCCTGCATCGACCTCGTCCTCAGTCAGGAGCAAACTGCCGACAACGACGTAGCCTCCATGAAAGAGCGCATCGAGAGCCGTCACGGCATCCACACCGTCGAGCACGCCGAGAAGATTGGCCTCGGCAGCCGCCAGTATACCATAGTCAGCATCGACAAATAACCATACCTAAGATGAAACGAATCACGATAATCCTTGCCGCCTGCTGCCTGATGCTGACAGCAGGGTGCAGCAAAAAGACAGAATCGGGAAAGGAAATGAATACTTTAAGTTTCAACGAACAGCAGGCGGCCGCGATGACGGTTATCGCCTGCCACGAGGCGAGGGGAGACCAGTCTTCGCTGGCCATCGCCATTGGTGAGGGTTTCGACGCAGGTCTTACCGCCAACCAAATGAAGGAAGCCCTCTCGCAACTCTATGCCTATACAGGTTTCCCGCGTTCACTCAACGCACTGGGGACTCTCAAGAAAGTGATGGAGCAGCGTGGTAATGTAGAGATGGGTGCCGAATCGTCGCCGCTGCCTTCAGGCTTCGATGCCCTCAAGCAAGGCACTGAGGTGCAGACGAAGCTCAGCGGACAACCCTTCAACTACGACTTCTGCCCCGCTGAGGATTACTATCTGAAAGCTCATCTCTTCGGCGACATCTTCGCCCGCGACCTGCTCACCCATGCCGACCGCGAGCTCATCACTGTCAGCGCGTTGAGCGGCTTGGAAGGTGTGATGCCGCAACTGCAAGCCCACGTGCGTGGTGCCTTGAATATGGGTGTCACCAAGGAACAGCTGAACGGTATCGTCGCCTCATTACGTTCACACGGTATGGAGGCAGAGGCACTGCGTTGTGAGGCCGCTATTGCCGCTGTTGACGGACAGCCGATGCCCGCCGTTTCCAACTCCTCCTGGCCTTTGGGTGAACCCAACGATGCCTACGCCAAGTATTTCACAGGGCAAAGCTACCTGGCTTTGCTCGACTCTGTTAGCGGTCTATGTAACGTCAGTTTCGAGCCCGGCTGCCGCAATAACTGGCACGTCCACCACGGCGCCAACCAGATACTTATCTGTGTGAGCGGTCGCGGCTGGTATCAGGAATGGGGCAAGCCCGCTGTGGAGCTGAAGCCCGGCGTTACCATCGCCATCCCCGAGGGCGTGAAGCATTGGCACGGTGCCGCCAAAGACAGCTGGATGCAGCACCTCACCTACCACGCCAACGCCAAGTCTGGCAACAGCAACGAGTGGCTGGAACCCGTCACCGACGAACAATATAATACCTTGCAGTAATTGAGAAAGTAAAAGGTGAAAACTAAAAACTAAAAAGTAGGCTGCCGCACCAACAGATTTTAGTTTTTACTTTTTAGTTTAAATCCAACCTCTAACCATTACTCAAACAATCACATAATAAAGCAATGAACAAGATCCTTACCGTAGCCCTCGCACTCCTTCTGGTCATGGGCTGCAACGCACAGAACAAACAAGAGAATACTCAAACAGTAACGCAATCACACAATCAAGCAATGAATAAAATAGTCATCTTCTTCTCCCACGCAGGCGACAACTACAGCGTGGGCAACATCGAGGTCGGCAACACCAAGATAGTGGCCGACTACATCAGCGAAATCACCGGTGCCGACCAATATGAGATTGTCACCCACAAGTACGACGGCATGGCCTATACGCCGCTTATCAACCTTGCGCAGGAAGAGGCCAACAAGGGCGAGCTATCTCCCTACGAAGGCGCTACCCCCGACCTTAGCCAGTACGACACCGTCTTCATCGGCGGCCCCGTGTGGTGGGGAACCTACCCGCAGGTGATGTTCACCCTCTTCAAGGACATCGACCTCGCGGGCAAGACCGTCATCCCCTTCACCACCCACGAGGGCAGCGGACTGGCCAACTGTGTCAGCGATGTGAAGAAAGCCTTCCCCAAGGCCAACGTCACCAAAGGCTTCTCCATCTATGGCCACGAAGTCCGCACAGGCAAAGCCAAAGTGGAGAAATGGCTTTTAGAACTAAGAAGTAAGAATTAAGAAGTTTGGGCGGCTGCCACTTACTTCATAGCTCTTAGTTCTTACTTCTTACTTCAAAAAGCGCCCCTGCGGGCAATATTTAACACCGAAAAGCGTTAATATTCTTAATAATCTTTTAACGCTTTATGGATAATTCTAACATTGTATCTCCACCAGAAGTCAATATGAAAGGTATTCGCGGTGGATTTTGGAAGCAGTTGGGTATGTTGGTGCTGGGCACTACGGTGTCGCTGGTGCTCACCTTCGGCACGGCACAAATCATCGAAAAAAATCAACGGGCTCACGACCGTCGTTTGACGGCAATGATGGTGATGAGCAACATAGAAAGTTTTGCCCAGGAACTCGACACCGCATGGGTTCAGGCGGCAGGAGCCGACACCGCTGTTGCATGGCTACTGAACATTTCCAAGGACTCATTGGACGAAATGCCCCCAAAAGAGCTATTGCCCATCATATCCAAAGCCAAAAGCATAGGGTCTCTGACATACGACAAAACCACCGAGAACATATTCTCCAACAACATCGAAACCTGGAAGAACATGGGCAACTTCCAGTTTATCGACCAAGTCGGCAAGTGTTTCTCCCTCATTCGGATCTGCGAGGAGAGGTGGAATGGGTTCCAGCAAGAATTGGATGATATCTTCAACAAAATAGTGGCTCACCCTGACCAATACCCAGGTAATACAACGTCTGCCAAGATAGCCCGCGACCCCGGTATGCGACAGAAACTGCTAATGATTCACAATCTGCGCAGCTGGGCTCATTATGAGGCAGAATATCTGCGCTACTGCAATCTTAAGAACATGGCAGCAATCGACATAACCGAACAGGAACTGAAAGAATTCATGGAGAAACGTCAGCAAGAAATCACCATCGACCAACCAGAACCGATATACGGTGATATCACCATCCCCAAAATCAACCCCGACAGCTTGACACACTATTGAAGTAAAAAGTAGGTTGCCACACCAACATGTTTTAGTTTTTACTTTTTAGTTTAAATCCAACTTCTAACCAAATACAATGAAGAAGATTATGCCCATATTTGCCGCCCTGCTTGCCCTCGTTGCCTGTGCCGAGGCGCAGGTGTCGTTTTCGGCACGGGTGTTCTTCCCGCCAGAAAGGCATACTGACATCATGTTTCTAATGCCTAAAGGGTTTTATCTGACCGTGGATGGCGAAGACACGGTGCGCTACACCGGTTGCGACTCCACCGCCACAGTGAGCTACGACAACATCCCGGTCGGCTCGCGCTGCCGTTTCTTTTTCCGCGACTTTGACGGGCTATACACTTGTCCCGTATTCACCATTACCGCCGACACACACATCGATTCGCTGATGCTGAGACGAGACCCAAGCAAGGAAGAGGTGTTTTGGACCAAGATACAGAAGGACACCACGCTACAGAACCGTGCTGCTCGATGGGGCAGCGATGTGGACGAACGTGATACCTTCTGGTATGAAGACGAGTTTTGGCTTGACGACGAACCGCACTCTCTGAAACTGGCACGACTCTACTATGCCGACTGGATTGCCCCCCTCGCCTCATGGCGCACATGGCCTCATGCCGCCGACAGTGCCTATCGCTACCTCCTGCATGCCTACAAGCAACACCCTTTCC
>JAFWQP010000110.1 GCA_017509045.1 Bacteroidales bacterium | reverse complement strand
CTTCTTCGACGGCATCAACAACCACCCCGACAGCCTCCCTCTCTTCATCGGGCGCGACGGCGAACGCTACCAAGGCATCAAAAACAGCATCAGCCCCCTGCAGCAATACCACATCTCCTCGTTCATGTACTGGCCGCCCGTTGAACTGATGCGCTTCTTCACCCCCTTCGGCGTGGGGCAGTTCAACGACCGTGTACAGATTGACGGTCTCGACTGGCAGGACGAAGCCTACTACAAGCAGGAAGTCACCGACCTCGCCCACCTACTGCAAGGCGAAGTGTGGATTGGTGTTTGGATTGGCAACTATGACCGTGGAGGGCACACCGTCACCCTCGACATCAAATCCTACCCCGGCGACCAAACTGTGTCCGAAGACAATCAACTAAATTTTCCCCTGTCATTCTCCCTGTTCAACACCTGCAACGTGCTCGAAATGGCTGGGCAGAACTACGGCAAGCTATTTGCCACCGACAGCCTCACCACCGATTTCACCATCTATGAATCCGACACCGCCCATCTCGTACGCCTGCGCTACCTTGCCACCGGCCACGGTGGTTGGGGTGGCGGCGATGAGTTCAACCCCAAGACCCACACCATCCTCATCGACGGCCGTCCCGCCTTCACCTACACCCCTTGGCGCAGCGACTGCGGCCGCTACCGCGAGTGGAACCCCGTCAGCGGCAACTTCTGGAACGGTCTTTCCAGCAGCGACTACTCCCGCTCCGGCTGGTGTCCCGGCACCGCCACCCAGCCCGTCTATTTCAACATATCAGAATACTTCCGCCGCGAAGGCATCACGCCCACAGGCCGCCACACCCTCACCGTCGCCATCCCGCAGGGCGAGCCACAGGCGGGCAGCTTCAGCCACTGGTGCGTCAGCGGGGTGCTACTATACGAATAATTTACTCCTTGCACAATAATAACGCCTCAAACACGTTTTACTCTAACATGAAACAATATCTCGACCTACTACAGCATGTGCTCGACAATGGTGTGCCCAAAAACGACCGCACCGGCACGGGCACCCTCAGCACTTTCGGCTACCAGATGCGCTTCCACCTCGACGACGGCTTTCCCCTCCTCACCACCAAGAAGTTGCACCTGCGCTCCATCATCTACGAGTTGCTGTGGTTTCTCCGTGGCGACACCAATGTGCAATACCTCCACGACCATAAGGTCAGCATTTGGGACGAATGGGCTGGCCCCGATGGCGAACTGGGACCCATCTACGGCCACCAGTGGCGCTCGTGGGGCTGCGCCGACGGCTCGCACGTCGACCAAATAGCCACTCTCATCCACGACATCAAGCACAACCCCGACTCGCGTCGGCTCCTTGTGTCGGCATGGAATGTTGGCGAGCTGCCCCAGATGCACCTCCCCCCCTGCCACATACTCTTCCAATTCTATGTCGCCAACGGCCGTCTTAGCTGCCAGCTCTACCAACGCTCCGCCGACATCTTCCTCGGCGTCCCCTTCAACATCGCCTCCTATGCCCTCTTCACCATGATGATAGCACAGGCGTGCGGCCTGCAGTATGGCGACTTCATCCACACCCTCGGCGACGCCCACATCTACAACAACCACCTCGACCAATGCCGTCTGCAACTCACCCGCGACCCACGTCCGCTACCCACCATGCTCATCAACCCCGACAAAACCGACATCTTCACCTTCGACTACGACGACTTCCAGCTCCAAGGCTACGACCCACACCCCCACATCAAAGGCGAAGTAAGCGTATGAATGTGTAAACGTGTGAATGTGTGAATGTGTGAATGTGTTAGTCCTTGGCGCATCAAAGACTCACGAATTAACAAATTAACTTTGTACATGGTGAGAGCAGAGAGAGCTTGCTCGCTATGCCGAGCCAAACAACGTCACGAAGTAACAAATTAACGAATTCAAAAAGACTAACGAATTAACAAATTAACGAATTCTAATTCTCAATTCTCAATTCCCTTGAACCACAACACATATTGCATCATCATGGCAGGCGGCTACGGCAGCCGCTTCTGGCCCATCTGCAAGGCGAACAACCCCAAGCAGTTCATCGACATCTTGGGCAATGGCCAGTCCATGCTCCAAGCCACCTTCCAGCGGTTTGAAAACATCTGCCCGCGCGAAAACATCATCATCGTCACCGGCGAGCTCTATGCCGACCGTGTGCGCCAACAAATCAAAGGTCTTGCCCCCTACCAAGTGCTCAGCGAGCCCACTCGCCGCAACACCGCCCCCTGCATAGCCTACGCCGCCTCCGTCATCTACCACCTCAACCCCAAGGCCAACATCATCGTCACCCCCTCCGACCACGCCATCTTCGGTCAGGAAAACTTCGAGCGCGACATCAACCAGGCGTTAGCCCTTACCGAAAAGAGCGACCATATCGTCACCATCGGCGTGCGTCCCACCAATCCCAACACCAAATACGGCTACATCCAGTTCGCCGAAGAACCCGCCTTCCCCAAAGCCGACAACATACACAAGATAATCACCTTCACCGAGAAACCGCCTGTCGAAATGGCACGTCAGTTCATCGCCACAGGCGAATTCTTCTGGAACGCCGGCATCTTCATCTGGCGGCTCTCCACCCTGCGCCGTGCCTATCGCACCTACCTCCCCAACATCGCCAAAAGCTACTTCTCACTCCGAAGCGACACCCCCGCCATCGAGGTCGACCGCATCTACTCCCTCTCCGAGGCCATCTCGGTCGACTTCGGCATCATGGAACATGCCGACAACGTCTACGTCCTCGAAGCCTCCTTCGGATGGTCCGATGTCGAGTCGTGGGACTCGCTCTACGACACCTGCCGTCGCGACAGCGACGGCAACAGCCTCATCTCCGGCAACGTCTTCGCCTACGATGTCCACAACACCATCGTCCACCTACCCTCCAACCGCACCGTCATCCTGCAAGGCCTCGCGGACTATATCGTCGCCGGCGACGAAAACACGCTCCTCGTCTGCCGTCGCGACCAAGAAGAGCGTCTGGCGAAATTCGCCTCCGATGTCGAACTCGCTGAACTAACCAAAGTCAAGAAAAACAGCTAAAAGGTTTAAACCCTTAAAACCCTTAAACCTTTAAAACCCTTAAAACCCTTAAAACCCTTAAACCTTTCAAACCCTTACAATAGTAAACAAAAAACAAACAATACATCTATCCAAATGAAACGTATCGAAATCCAACAGCTCCTTTCCGTCAGCAGCCAATCACTCATCAATACCCCCGTCAATGTCAAAGGATGGGTACGCACCAAACGTGGCAACAAAAATGTCGCCTTCATAGCCCTCAACGACGGCTCCACCATCAACAACATCCAAATCGTTGTCGACCTTGCCCGCTTCGACGAAGACCTCATGCGCCGCATCACCACCGGTGCCTGCATCAGCGTCGACGGCACCCTCGTCGCCTCGCAGGGCGCTGGCCAGAGCGTCGAGATTCAGGCCACTGATATCCTCCTCTATGGCGAAGCCGACCCCAACACCTACCCCCTACAAAAAAAGGGACACTCCATGGAGTTCCTCCGCGAAATCGGACACCTCCGTCCCCGCACCAACACCTTCGGCGCCATCTGCCGTCTGCGCCACCACATGGCCTATGCCATCCACACCTTCTTCCACGAGCGCGGCTTCTTCTACTTCCACACACCCCTCATCACCGCCTCCGACTGCGAGGGCGCTGGCGAGATGTTCCAAGTCACCACACTCGACATGAAGAATCCCCCCCGACTCGACGACGGCTCCATCGACTACTCGCAGGACTTCTTCGGCAAGCAAACCGCCCTCACCGTCAGCGGACAGCTCGAGGGCGAGCTAGGTGCCACCGCCTTGGGCAAGATATACACCTTCGGCCCCACCTTCCGTGCCGAGAACAGCAACACCCCGCGCCACCTCGCCGAGTTCTAGATGGTCGAGCCCGAGATGGCATTCTACGACATCGACGACCTCACCGCCCTCGAAGAGGAATTTATCAAATACTGCGTCCGCTGGGCTCTCGACCACTGCGCCGACGACCTCCAGTTCCTCAACAACATGATCGACAAAGGACTCATCGAGCGTCTTAAGAGCGTAGTCGACACCGACTTCGTCCGCCTGCCCTACACCGAGGGTATCCGCATCCTCGAAGAGGCCATCAAGAACGGTCACAAATTCGAGTTCCCCGTCTTCTGGGGTGCCGACCTTGCCAGCGAGCACGAACGCTACCTCGTCGAAGAGCACTTCAAGAAACCCGTCATCATGATTGACTATCCCAAAGAAATCAAAGCCTTCTACATGAAGCAGAACGACGACGGCAAGACCGTCCAAGGCACCGACGTCCTCTTCCCCCAGATTGGCGAAATCATCGGCGGCTCCGTGCGTGAAGAAAGCTACGACAAACTGCTCGCCTCCATCAACGAGCGCAACATTCCCATGAAGGACATGTGGTGGTACCTCGACACCCGTCGCTACGGCACCTGCCCCCATGCCGGCTTCGGCCTTGGCTTCGAGCGTCTCATGCTTTTCGTCACCGGTATGGCAAACATCCGCGACGTCATCCCCTTCCCCCGCACCCCCAAGACGGCCGAATTCTAAGCAAAGCACCTCCGCAAAAAGTTTGCGACACACAAAAACAACACTGCGCACTTGGGTGCGCAGTGTTTTATTTAACCCAAATCGATAGGTCTGCCCAAAGAGGACACCATTTGAAGCAAAAACGACAAGAATAGGAATAAGAGACAACCCTTACCACAAATCACACAACAAACACCAACTACGCTACAGTGCTACAGTGCTACAGTTAGAATTAGGGGTGTCCATTCCTCAAAATTGAATTTTAAATCTTTTTTGGAGGTGATAAGAGCAAAAATGAACTGTAGCACTGTAGCGCTGTAGCAGAACGTGCTATCGTGCTATCGTTATACCTTTCTAGTCAGCGTGTTGCAGGACAATTATCAATATTATAGGTATTTATCTATTGGGATGTCTGATATTTGAACCGTTTTTAAATATCTTTACAAAAACTAATTCTCCCACGCCTATGATACATGTTGTCCCCTCTGTGAAGCCCTTACACAGTCGGGGTACGTCCGCTTATAGGCGTGGCGGAAGAGCAAAAGGACGATGAAAGTTGATAGTTGATAGCTGTGGATAAGATGCCGAAAGTTACATATCTTTCTCAAATTCTTGCCCTTTGGTCCTCCTCTTTTTTAATACATGATTCTTCCTTCGCCAACTTTGTTTGTTTCGCTCTTGCTTTCTTTATTTATCCTATCGTTATACCTTAGTTATACTTTAGTTATACCTTAGTTATACTATTATATATAGAATAACTAAGGTATAACTAAAGTATAACTAAGGTATAACGATAGGATAATTATAAAAGAAAGGCAAGAAGAAGGGAGATATGACCCCACTATTATGGCCTATATGCAAATAATTGTTAGACAGAGCATTTCGCAGTTGTTCATATTTAATCGGTGCTAGATACCTGCATGTCGATTTTTTTGTTTATCTTTGCACGATAATTCTGTAATAGGGAATTGAGATTTGAGAATTGAGAATTAAACGTTTCCATGTTTGACGACACATACTATACCATTGCAGGTCCTGCCGAAGGACTGTATAAGGAGAAGGGGAGCAAGTTTCTCGCCTTTGCCTTCCCGGTGCATAGTGCCGAGGAGGTGAAGGGGCATCTGGAGCGGCTGCGGAAGGAGTATTTCGACGCGCGGCACCACTGCTACGCCTATATCCTTGGTCCCACGAAGAATGCCTACCGCGCCAACGACGACGGCGAGCCGTCGGGCACAGGCGGCAGGCCTATCTACGGGCAGTTGCTGAGCGCCGACCTGACAGACACACTGATTGTGGTGGTACGCTATTTCGGCGGCGTGCTGCTGGGTGCGTCGGGACTTGCCAACGCCTACAAGACCGCAGCCCGCGACGCTATCGACCATGCCGAGATTGTGGAAAAGACTATCGACGTGCGCTATAGGCTGCACTTTGAGTATGCGGCGATGAACGACGTAATGCGTATCATAAAAGATTTCGGACTGGTGCCGACCAACCAAGACTTTAACCTTGACTGCCGACTGGATGTGAGTGTGCGGCAGTCGCAGAGCAACAGACTGTACGACGCGGTGGCGCAGCTGCGTACGGTGAAAATAGAAGTGTTATGAGCGAACTACTAGACCAACTGAACGAACCGCAGCGCGAGGCGGCTGCGTGTACCGAAGGGCCGGTGATGATCATAGCCGGTGCCGGCTCGGGCAAGACCCGCACGCTGACCTACCGCATAGCCCATTTGATAGAACTAGGCGTAGATCCTTTCAGCATTCTGGCGCTGACCTTTACCAACAAGGCGGCGGCAGAGATGAAGGAGCGTATCATGAAACTGGTGGGCAGCGAGGCACGCAATATATGGATGGGGACGTTCCACTCGGTGTTTGCCCGCATACTGCGTTCGGAGGCGCAGAAACTGGGCTATATCAACACCTTTACCATCTACGACAACGACGACAGCAAGTCGGTCATCAAGCAGATTGTCAAGGATCTAAAACTAGACGACCCCAAGAAATATAGTCCTGGCACAGTGCTCAACCGCATCTCCATGGCGAAGAGCAACCTGCTTGGTCCCGAGGACTATATGAACAATCCCGAAATACAGCAGACCGACAACGACGCCCAACGCCCCCTGATAGGTGAGATATACAAGATGTACAACCAACGCCTGCGCAACGCTATGGCGATGGACTTCGACGACCTGCTGTTCAATATGAACGTGCTGCTGAGAGACTTCCCCGACGTGCTGCTGAAGTATCAGAACCGCTTCAAATACATCATGGTGGACGAGTATCAGGACACCAACTTCTCGCAATACTGTATTGTGAAGAAACTGGCAGCCCGATACCAAAATATCTGTGTGGTGGGCGACGACGCACAGAGCATCTATGCCTTCCGAGGTGCCAACATACAGAACATCTTCAACTTCCGTCGAGACTACCCTAACCTTAATCTTTTCAAGCTCGAGCAGAACTACCGTTCCACCAAGATGATAGTGGATGCTGCCAACTCCATCATCGCTAAGAACGTGGAGCAAATTGAGAAAGAGATTTGGACTGACAACGCCGTGGGCAACCTCATACGTCTTTTGCGAGCCGCTGACGAACGCGAAGAAGGAAATCTGGTGGCGGACTCCATCCAAAAGGCACACATAGGTGAGGGTCTGCCCTACAAGTCATTCGCCATTCTCTACCGCACCAACGTGCAGTCCCGCGCCATAGAAGAGGCCCTCCGCCGAGCCGACATCCCCTACCGCATCTATCAAGGCATTTCCTTCTATGGCCGCAAAGAAATCAAGGACGTACTGGCCTACTTGCGTCTCGTGGTCAACAACTACGACGACGAATCTCTCATCCGCATCATCAACTACCCCGCACGCGGCATCGGCAACACCACCCTCGACCGCATCCGCGTAGCAGCAGCCGACAACGATGTCGCTATCTGGACTGTACTAGAAAACCTACCCTCCTTTGGACTAGGCTTGAGCAGCGGCACCCTCCAGCGTATCACCGACTTCGTGATGATGATTAAGCTTTTCTCCTCCATGCTACAGACCACCAATGCATACGACCTCGCCAAACAGGTCGTATATGCATCGCGCATAATTGCTCTTCTAGAAGAAGATAAGGATGATCCCGACAACCGTGAACGAGTTGAAAACATCAAAGAAATGTTAAACGGAGTAAAGGAATTCTGCGAAAAAGATGACCAATTCTCGGAAATTGAGAATGAGCTACCGCACCCAGATAATTCTCAATTCAAAACGTTGGATCAATTCCTACAGCAGGTGCTGTTACTTACCTCCGAAGACAAAGACGACGACAAAGAGTCCGACAAAGTCTCCATGATGACCATCCACGCCGCCAAAGGACTGGAGTTCCCCTACGTTTATGTGATGGGATTGGAGGAGAATCTTTTCCCTTCTAGTCTGTCCTTATTCAGCCGTCAGGAGCTAGAAGAAGAGCGCCGTCTCTTCTACGTAGCCGTCACCCGCGCCGAGAAACAGCTCGTCCTCTCTTATGCCCTTACACGCTACCAGTACGGCAAATCCTCCTGCCAAGAGATGAGCCGCTTTGTAGAGGAAATCGACTCCAAGTATATTGAATTGCCCCGACGGCAGAAGAGTTTCCCCAACGTGGGCGAACTTCCTCGCGCCTTTCAGGGGGTCAAGGGTATCAAGTTTTCCCCCGAAGCCGAACAAGGCTTTGCCCAACCTGCAAGCCAACCCAAGTCCAAGAACCTAAAGCCCATTGCCAAGGCATCTGCCACGCACAAAGGTCCCACCGCCCAAAACACCGCGGAGACCATCAACGCCATACAACCTGGCATGACAGTACGGCATGACAAGTTCGGCACTGGCAAGGTGCTCAGTTGCGAAGGGGCTGGCAAAGACCGCAAGGCAGTGGTATTCTTCGAAGGCATCGGGCAGAAAACATTGCTGCTAGCCTTTGCCAAGTTGATTATCATAGAGTAACTGAATGTGGAGATGTTTGAGATAGAAATATCAGACAATCAATAATAGCAGAATAAAAATGCGAATAGTCATTCAACGTTGTACTGAGGCCTCCGTCAGCATCGGAGGTGTTGTGAAGGGAGCTATCGGCCCGGGTATGATGATACTGCTGGGCATTGAGGATGCCGACAGCGATAAGGATATTGACTATTTGTGCCGTAAGATTGTCGCCCTACGCATCTTTGACGATGCCGACGGTGTGATGAACCTGCCTATCACCGAGGTGGCGGACAGCGGCATACTGCTGGTGAGCCAGTTTACTCTGATGGCTAGCACCAAGAAGGGCAACCGCCCTAGTTATATCCGAGCCTCGAAGCCCGAGGTGGCGATACCGATGTATGAGAGGTTTATCGCCCGACTGGAGCAAGAGTTTGGCAAGCCTATCGCCACGGGCGTGTTCGGCGCCGATATGCAGGTGGCACTGGTTAACGACGGTCCCGTTACTATCATTATTGACAGTACCAATCCTTAAATTCTGCCACCTTCGCCTTGGGCAGCACGATACGTTCGGGCGTGTCGACCGATAGACGGATGGTATATTTTCCCAGCAACCACACGGATATGTCCTTGATGGCATGGTGCGCCACTATGTATTGGCGGTTTGCCTTGAAGAAACGACGGGGGTCGAGCTGGGCAGCTATCTGTTCTAAGGGTTTGTCGAGAGGGTGCGTGTGTCCGTCGACGGTGAGTGCTACAGAGTTTTTATTATCCAGATAGATGCAGGCAATCTGCTCCACTGCCAGCGGGACTAACTTGTCGCGCACAGGTATAAGGAAGAATTTTTTGTATTGGCGATAGTGCTGGCTGAGCATCTCCAATGCCCGGCGCAAATCGTCGTCAGAGGAAGGAGAAGCGGAGCGTTGCCTTAGTTTGTGGAGGGCACGATGCAAATCGTCGATATTGATTGGCTTGAGCAGATAGTCGATGCTGTTCACCTGAAAGGCCTGAAGGGCATACTGGTCGTAGGCGGTAGTGAAGATGATAGGATAGGGGACCTTCACTTGGTCGAAAATGCGGAATGCCAGCCCATCGGCGAGATGGATGTCCATAAACACCACATCGGGTTGAACGCCATCGGACGGAGGGGAGCAACTCTCGACAGAGCGGAACCACTCCGTCGACTCCTCCACTGTCTGCAAAATGCCTGCCACCTGCATATCGGGAGCCGCCGCACGCAGTTGCCGCACCAAGTGCTGTGCCGCCATATTTTCATCTTCTATAATTAATGCTGTAGTCATGGCCGAAGATTAATCTTTAAGGGGATTTCTATTTATCAAGAATTAGAGAATTGGAGAATTTGGCGTGTGAATGTGTGAATTCTTGAATGTGTTAACGTGTGAATGTGTTAGTCCTTGGCGCATCAATGATTAACGAATTAACACGTTTACGAATTAACGAATTTAAATTTTTACTTTTTAGTTTTTACTTCTTACTTCAAAAAGTGGTATCTCTACTTCGAAGGCAGTGGCGGTCTGTCTGATGGCGATGTCGCGGTGCAGCACTAGTTGGCACCGCTGGCTTAGGTTGCTAAGACCGATGCTGCCATGCGCGCTATCGTCGGTATCGCTCCTCGGTTGCAAGGGATTGGACACCATGATGCCTAGCTGACGGCTGCCATCCTCGCCACTGTGACATACGGTCTTGACGGTGACGGTGAGCGGATGACGGTCGCTGACTACGTTGTGCTGCAGGGCATTTTCTACTAACAGCTGCACGCTGATAGGCACCACTTGGGCGGAAAGGTATTGCGCCTCGATGTGCTTAACGACACGCAGGTTATTGCCGTAGCGTATCTGCATCATGGCGATAAAATTGTCGGTGAAGCGCATCTCGTCGGCCAAGGTGACCCGCCGCAGCTGCTGCATGATGTAGCGGTAGGATTGTGCCAACTGGTGCAGATAGTCGTGGGCACGGCTGTCGTCGTAGCCAATCAACCCGTCGAGCGTATTGAGCGAGTTGAATAGGAAATGCGGGTCTATCTGTTTCTCTAGCGCATCGTAACGGGTTTGGATGCTCTCCGTGTGGGTCCGCTCTTCTTCTAGCACCTGCTGTTGGTGGCGGGTGAGGTTGGATAGCAGTATTGTTACCAAAATGACGTTCAATGCCACAAAGCCATCCTTGATAAGGCTGATGTCGATACGAGCATCGATGCCTAAAGAGGGAAACACATGCGTGCCCACCCACATGGAGGCGATGCTGAACACGAAGGCGATGACAAGCGTCCCCACAATTGCCCACACTGTGGTCCGTGCGGTGGCATTGGCTGCGCCTCCGTGCGTCAGCCGTCGGAAGAGTCGGAAACAGTAGTCGTAGAGTAGCAGCGTGAGTAGCAGCAGATGGATGAAGGTGAAGAGGGTGTGCGAGGCTGAGAAGGGGGTGTACTGGCTGAAACGGAGGTCGTCGATATGGACAATGCCCGTGAGTATGACACTGGTGACTAACGCCAGCAACGCCGCATTGCGGGGTTTGAACGGATGCGCCATGCGCAAGGGCGACAGCGCAGAGAGGAGGGGGTTGGGTGTGAGTGACATGCTATTCATAACGTTGCAGCAGCAATATTATTGCACTCATCCTATCCTGAATTTCTTTGCTGCCCGTAGGCAGAGGCAGCTAGTGGCGAAATAGAGCGCCGTTTGAAGCCATAGCATCAGATACTCGAACTTGACCTGCTGCAGCGTGGCACCCATCGTGTTGATGCGGATATAGCCCTGTATGCCGTGGGTGGAGGGGAACAGGTAGGAGAAACAGCGCCAGAAAGGAGGCATATTGCAGGCTGGCCATACGGCTCCCGACAAGAATAGCAATACCACACTGAAGAAGATGCAGGTGACTATCCCCGTGTCGCGTTCGCGGACATAGCTGCATGCCGTCATGCAGAAGAAAGTTGTCGCCAACATAAACGGTAACAAGAAGAGGCAGAGTGTGCCCAGACTCCCAATATGCGGCAGCCCGAACAGGCGTGGCATCAGCACCAAATCGACAGCCACCACGGGCAGATACAGGCACATATATGCCAACGCACGGCCCATCACCACTCGGGGGCGTCCCTCACCACGCAGATGTGGCGGGATGACGCGCATGGTATGTCGATCCTCACGTGTGGTGCCAAACAAGATGCCGATACCTAGAAACAGTGTTTGATGAATCACCAATACCAACAATGCCGGCACCAAGAAGCTGGTAAACCCACCCGCCGGCGAATAGAGCTTGACATCGTCGTATGGGATTGGCTGCACCAAATCGTCGGCGCCCTCACCCGTGATGCCTGCCAACGCATAACGCTCCAACTGCACCTGTTCCATCTCGTCCACCAGCACCGCACTGGCACCCGACAGCACACTGCGGTAATACAAGAAGCTGCTCATATCGCAGAATAGGCACACACGGGCGGTCTCCTTGCGCGCCAGACGGTAGCTGTAGTCGCGCGGGAAAAGCACTATGCCGTTGATGCGCCGCTGCTGCATCAAGCGGCGTGCCTCCGCCATAGTAGAACAATGATACATCACATTCATCTCAGGGGTGGCATCCAACTTGTGTATAAAGCGTTGGCTGGCCTCGCTGCACGACTCATCGACCACCGCCACCGGCACATTGCGCACCATCTCGTTCTTATATATCGCTCCGAATATCAACGGATAGATAAGCGTGGCTATAAAGAAAATGAGCACCACCCCCTTGTCGTGAAGCACACGACGCACCTCGATGACAAAAATGTCCCATAAATCTTTCAACAGTTTCATAACTCATCATTTTTTTATTCTAACATCACTCACCAAACGCCATAGCCCTATCACGCCCGCAATCAGAAACAGCAACAACCCACACACCTGCACCCAACATATATCCATCCCGCAACCGAACAACGACACCCCCGACACCGCCTTATAATAGTGGCGCAGCGGAAACAGCTGACTCAACGCTTGCAGCGCGGGCGGCATACTGGTAACGGGATAGGAGAATCCCGCCATGGTGAATGCCAACGTGCCATAGATGGCGGCAAAGCAGGTGGCCAAATGCGGCTCGGGAATCATCCCCGCCAGAAACACACCCGTCGACTGCATTGCCAGCACCAGCAGCAACGTGAACACCACCACCAACCCAAAACTGCCATGCAACTCGAAATGGCACCAGCCAAACAGCACCATGTTCCCCACCACACCCAGCAGGGAAAAACATAGGGTATAGGGGGCCATTTTGCCCAGCAAGGCAGCATAGGGCGATTGGCCAAGCCATTCGGGCATAGTGCCACTCTTGCGTTCTTTACCCACCATATAGACCGTCAGCAGCAACACCGACAAGCCCAGCATGCCGGGCAGCATGGTGGTGAGCACGTAGGGCTGGTAGTTGGCCGTAGGATTGCTAATGAGGTGGGTATCCAACTCTATGGGCTGTATGAGCCCCATTATCTGCCTCTCGCCATAGCCCTTCTTGCGCAACACCTCGCGCTCCACTGCGCCCGACGCCAGCTTGCTTATCGTCGCCAACGAACGGTAGCTCAGCGAGCCGCTGAGCAGATAGGCATTGTTGCTATACAGCACAATATGTGGGCGAGTGAACGACAATAACTCGTCGTAGGTGCCTTCGGGTATTTCGAGGAAAGCGTATATCTCCTGCCGCTGCATGGCTTGGCGGGCTTCGGTATGGCTGCCATACACCGCCACCACCCTCACACCTTGCGTAGCATTAATCTCATGGCAGAGCCGCCGCGAAAGGTAGCTGCCATCCTGATCCACTATGGCAATGGGCAACCGCTGCGGCTGCCCCTCATCCATCAGCGTGAGGAAAAAAACGTAGCAGAATACCACGCCCAACGTGGTCAGAACCAGATAACGACTCTGACCCTCGTAGCGTATACGACGCAACTCACGCCTCAGTGAACTATAAAAGGCTTTCATAACTCTGGACGTGTTAATCGGACTAACGAAACAACGTATTAACGAATTCACTCATTCACAACTATTGCCGTCATGCCGGGGCGCAAACCGTCAATAGGCTCCTGCGGCACCAGTTTCACGTCGAAACTCTTCACGTCGTACTGCCCATTGATTTTGGTGGCACGCCACACGGCATACGAAGCCATTGCCCTGAGGTAGGTGACACGGGCAGTGTAAGTTTGGTCGCCCAAGGCTGGAATCTTTATCTCGGCCAACGAACCCACACGCAAGTCGCCCAACATATCTTCGCGCACACTGACCGAAATCCACACATTGCTCATGTCGAGGATAGACATCACGGGCGAGCCCGTGCCAATCAAGTCACTACGCTTGGCGTAAATCTCAGCCACCTCCCCATCACAAGGAGCCAACAGGTAGCGGTCTTGCACATACGCCTCCACCTCCGACACAGCACCTTGTGCCTGTTGCACCAAAGCATTGGCGGCCTCCTTATCCTCGTTCTGCGCCCCTTCGCGAGCCATCTCATACTGCAACTTGGCTGCATTCGCAGTTGCCACCGCAGCCTTGTACTGTGCCTCAGCCTCATCTCGTTTCTGTGCCGACACCACCTTCTTGTCGTAAAGTTGCTGCACACGGTCGTACGACTTCTTGGCAATATCAACACCCACCTCTGCCTTTTGCCACATCTCGTAGGCGGAAGCCACCTGTTGCTCTCGGGCACCGTTCTGCGCCTTGCTGCTCTGCGCGGTGGCGGCGGCACGGGCAGCTCGCGCCTGCTGCATCTTGGCATCCACCTCAGGGCTGCTGATATAAGCCAGCGTATCGCCAGCGCGCACATGCTGCCCCTCTTCCACAAAGAGGGTACTCAAACGTCCAGGCACCTTATTGGCAACACGGTATTCGTCGGCGCACACTTCGCCAGTAATCATTTCGGGCTCGGGCTGGAGGGCAAATATGCCTATTATCGCCACCACCGCCACTACTGCGATGACCACTCCAATTCCCAGCCATAGACTTTTTTGTTCCTTATTCATGTCTAAAATAGTAAGAGTTATACATTATTATTTATTGCCCCTTGACTGTCGACGTCGATTCGCCAGTTGCCTGCATCAAATAGAGGTGGTCGAGCCGCAACTCTATCTCGGCATCCAGCACTTCGGTCTTTGCCTTCATCCAGGCAGTCTGCGCTGCCATCAAGTCGGTACTGCTAACAACACCGGCTTCGAACGACTCGTCTGCTAGGCGCAAGTTCTCTTCGGCATTGTCGAGGTCACTCTCGGCCTGTTGTAGTTTAAGGTTTGCCACCTTCAACTGATGATTAAGGCGGTTCACCTCGAGACGGATGAGGTTCTTCGACTCCTCGACTTGATAGGTGGTTTCGGCACGCTTGTGCTTGGCAGCTTTGAGGGCATAGATGTCGCCCGGATGGCCTAGCGGAATGTTTATCGCCACGCCAGCAGTGAACATGCCGCCAAAGCTGTTCTGAAAACCATTATACAGGTTGGGGTTGCTCACCACGTACGAGCCAGTCGCCACCACGTTGGGCAACAGACCCGCACGGGCCAGGCGCACACCTTGGTTGGCTATTCCTTCTGCATCGCAAAGCGCACGGTAATCATCGCGGGCGGCGCATATTTTTTCGATGTCTATATGCTCTAACGGGCTGTAGGTGGCTATCGTGCTGTCCTCAACAAATACATAACCACCGTTGGGGTCTAGCCCGCATATTTGGCACAGAGCCAGCCGCGCCAACTCCAGCCCGCAGTCAGCCTTGGTAAGGTTCATGCGTGCTTCGTTGAGTTTGACACGCACCTTGGTGACGTCGCCACGGGTGGCAACATCGGCATCGACCATCGCCACCACATTGCTGTCGAGGTTCTGCAACAGGTCGTAGTACTGCTGTGCCAGTTGCTGCTTGTGTTGGAGCGAAATATACTGCCAGTAGGCAGCGTCGACAGCAATCAGGAGTCCGTCGTAGACCTTGTTGCCCAACGCTTGCTGCATGTCGCAACTATACTGAGCCGAGCGGTAGAGTGCTGACAGTCGGCCTCCAAGGTAGAGCGGCTGCGCCACGGTGACACTGCCTGCCACTATGTTGTGCATGTCGATATTCATGGCGTCGGTCACCTTCTGGCCCATATTGTTGAGATTTTCTTCGAGGCGCATGCCGCCCAGATTTTGCACGACATTCTGTGCCAAAGTGGGGCTGGTGACACCTATCGAAGCCAAGAAGTCGCTAAGGCTGTTCTCAATGTCGTTTTCGACGGTGGTGCCGATGTGGTTGATGTCGTACGCCTGCTCGTCGCTGAGGAGGCGGATGTTCTTCTGGTTCCACACATAGGTGCCGAGGGCATCCACTTTGGGGAGAAATTGGCAGAAAGCCATGCCCAGCAGGGCGTCGGCGGCATCGATGCGTTCCTGTGCCGCCTTGAGCGTGGGATTACTCTGCGTGGCAAGGTAGTGGCACTGAGACAGGGTAAACATACCCCGGCACTCCGTGCCACCCCTCTCAAGAGGGGATTGCTGTGCCGACACTGCCAACGCTGAGAATAATAAGATTGTGATAACAATTGTACGTTTCATTTCCTTCGATTTTGAAATGCAAAAGTACGCACATTCCCCGACAAAGGAGTGCTTTTCCTCTCCGAAACCGACAAAACGGGTGCCGAAATGTCGACATCCGCCCCTGTAACAAATCGAAAGTTGAAAATTGAAAATCGAAAATTCGGCTGAACGTGCTGTAGTCTTATAAAAAATGGACTGTCACAAGGGTGGCATTGTCACGAAAAGTTTTCACCACGCTCCCCACATGAACAGCGAACCAGGGTGGAACGTTTTCGATAAGCCTCAGCAGACGAACAAGTTCGTCTGCTGAGGCGAGAAAACGCCTGTCGCAAGAGAAACTTTTGTTTTAGAGAAACAAAAAAAACGCTGAAAAGCGGCTTATATCTCAACAAAAAAATACAATATCACTCAAGGCGTTGGCTGCATCGCTTTCCATTTGTCAGGAATTCGTATGCAGTAGCCGTTGGCCTGCATAACCTCATCGGGCATTACGGCTTGCTTGAAAAGACGCTCGTAACGTTCCATTCGCATCTCAGAGAAATTGCTATTCGCGCCATCCGTGTTCATAATAAAAACTGGAGGCTACCTTGATGTATTGTCGATAACAGGCCTCCTTATGCTATGGAAGGCCGCAGTTTTCTTTCATTGTGGTACCCTTATTTATCCTACATTTAGTTTACCTTTTGTTTAGATTTTATTTACATTTTGTTTAGGTAACATAAACAAAGAAGAAAATAAATAAAAACAAAATAGAAAGTAAATAAAAAATACATAAAGGGATAACTAGGGTGCTGAAATGGGCTTTGGCAGGCGTGGGGGGCGTTTCAAAGAAAAATTCAATTTGTGACCACCGGGATGTATTTGCAAGGGGATGGCACCAAGATGGCATGGGTAAAAATGAGCCACGGCAAGCGGAGTGTGCTTGCCGTGGCTGTGGTAGTCTTACGGAATGCGGACTGCCGTAGGGTTGGGGTTTAGCTTTGGGCCTGCATCCGCTTGCGGTATTCGGCAGGGGTGAAGCCTGTACCTGTGCGGAAGAATTTGTTGAAGTTGCTCTGGTCCATGCCGCCGAGCTCGAGGGCTATGGAGAATATAGACTGGTCGGAATATTGCAGCAGACGACAGGCCTCTGTGAGGACACGTTCTTTGACAATAGCAGCCGGAGTGCTGTTCGCAGTTGTGCGGACAGCACTGGCGAGTGCTTTTTCGGAAACAGCAAGACTCTCGGCATACTGCCACACAGACCAACCATCT
>JAFWQP010000012.1 GCA_017509045.1 Bacteroidales bacterium | reverse complement strand
TGCTGCCAACAACTACGACGGCTTCATGCAGGTAATCTCAGAGCCTGTGCAGGTGCACACCAACATCGAAGGTGGCATCGGCATATTGGGAGCCTCGTCCAAGGTGGTCATCAACGTCTTCGAATAGAGAGTCATGTCACGAATCCTCGTCACCGACAAGACCCACCCCGTGCTGCAACAGACGCTGGAGGCTGCAGGACATGCGGTAGTGGTTGACACCACCGTCACCTACGACAGCCTCCTAGAGCAGATAGGGCAATACGACGCGCTGGTGGTGCGCAGCAAGATTAACATCGACAGCCACTTCCTCGACCACGCCCGCCACCTGCGCTGCATCGGGCGTGTAGGCGCAGGCATGGAGACCATCGACGTGGAGTATGCCGAAAGCATAGGCATCCGCTGTCTAAACTCACCCGAAGGCAACCGCGACGCGGTAGGAGAACACGCCTTAGGACTACTCCTTTCCCTGATGGACAACATAGCCCGCGCCAATGCCGAAGTGAGAAAAGGATTGTGGCAACGCGAAGCCAATCGAGGATTAGAAATCAAGGGACGCACTATTGGCATCATCGGCTTCGGCAACATGGGATGTGCCTTTGCCCAAAGGCTGCAAGGCTTCGGGTGTGACATTATTGCCTACGACAAGTACAAGCCTGCCGGATATGCTCCTGCTTACGTGCAAGAGGTCTCTCTTGCTGAACTACAAGAGCGTGCCGAGGTGCTGAGCCTCCATGTACCACTTACACCTGAGACCCACCACATGGTCGATTGCCACTTTATTCAACAATTCAGCCACCCCTTCTACCTCATCAACACCTCACGCGGTGCAGTAGTAAACACTCCTGATATAGTAGAGGCTCTCGAAAAGGAGCAAATCCTTGGTGCCGCTTTAGACGTGATAGAATACGAAGACATGAGCCGAGATGGCCTCGACCTCGAACACCTTCCCCCCGCTTTCCAATACCTCATTGAATCACCACGTACAGTCCTCACCCCGCATGTGGCTGGCTGGACAGTCGAATCGCGATACAAACTGGCAAAAGTCCTGGCAGACAAGATAGCTGAAGAATTGAAATATTAGAGTTTTTAGTTTTTACTTTACCAACATGCTAATAGTACAAGACTGCATCATCTCTGAAGACATAGCCGATCAATGTTTCTGCTGCGACCTCGCCCAATGCAAGGGGCAATGCTGTGTGGAAGGTGATTGCGGTGCACCACTGCTAGAAGAAGAAATCCCCATCCTCGAGAGAATACTCCCCACCGTAGAGCCCTACATGACCGAAGCTGGCATCGAAGTAGTTCATCGCGACGGAGTCTCCGCTCTCGACAACGCCGCCGAGCCTTGCACCCCATTGGTCAACAACCGCGAATGCGCCTACGTGGCATGGGGCGACGACGGCACCGCCTTTTGTGCCATTGAACAGGCTTATCGCGACGGGAAAATAGACTGGCCAAAGCCCATCAGCTGTCACCTCTATCCGCTACGCATCGACGAATACGGCGAGTTTAAGTCTGTCAACTATCACCGTTGGGACGTCTGCCGCTGTGCCGTTGCCAAAGGCAAGGAATGTGGTGTGCCACTCTACCAATACCTCCGCGAGCCTCTTATCCGCCGCTTCGGAAATGAATGGTATGAGGAACTGTGTACCCAATGCGCCCAATATCCATCAAAACAATAATAGAAAGAAAATTTTAGGATACAGACAATATTTTTTATCAAGTGGTGTTATTGGGACATTATGGACAAAGAACTCAGAAAACGCTATAACATTGTTTGGTACCTGATGGGTGCCATACTCGTCATCGACCAAGTGGTCAAGATATTGGTCAAGACACACATGTATATCGGACAAGATATACCGCTGATAGGCAATTGGTGTGTGCTCCATTTTGTTGAGAACGAAGGTTTCGCCTTTGGAATGAAGCTTGGCGGCAGTGCGGGAAAAATAATCCTCACCCTATTTCGCTTGGTAGCATCGAGTGCGCTGCTATGGTTTCTGATTCATCAGATGAAGCAGGGGATGCGCAAACCTTTGGCAATCTGTCTGGGGCTGATTGTGGTTGGAGCTGTGGGCAACCTAATTGACAGTTGCTTTTACGGACTGATTTTCAATGAGAGCTACTACAACATCGCCCAGCTGTTCCCACCCGAAGGTGGATATGCGCCCTTACTACAAGGACGTGTGGTAGATATGTTCTACTTCCCATTGATTGACACCACGTGGCCCACATGGATACCCTTTGTTGGCGGTAAGCCGCTGGTGTTCTTCAATGCCATATTCAATGTGGCAGATGCTGCCATCACAATCGGCACATTTTGGTTGATTATCGACCTGCTTTTTTTCGCAAAAAAGGATGAAAAAGATACCAATTTGCAGGCCTCGGAAGATGCTACTACTAAAAAATAATTGCAGTAAAAATCAGCACGTTGTAATTTTTTCATAAAAATTATTTTGCTGATTGAAAAAAATGTAGTATTTTTGCAAACGATTTCAAGAGAGAAATCCTACTATTTTGAGGGCGTCAGCCTAGAGAAATGATGGCGTTGTAGCTCAGTTGGTAGAGCAGAGGACTGAAAATCCTTGTGTCACTGGTTCAATTCCAGTCAATGCCACAAAAAAGAAAGGGAAGCAATAATATTTGCTTCCCTTTTGCGTTATATTTATACTTTTACATATCTATGCCTCTAATGAAGATACTAGTAGTCGACGACGAACAGGACCTTTGCGAGATTCTGAGCTTCAACCTACGCAACGAAGGGTTTGAGGTGGTGACTGCCAACAGCGCTGAGGACGCGCTGACCCTGTTGGAAGGGCATGAGGGTAACGGTGTGAATCTGATACTGCTTGATGTGATGATGGAGCGCATGTCGGGGTATGAGATGGCGCAGAACCTACGAAACAAAGGCAACAATACGCCTATCATTTTCCTCACCGCTCGCGATGCACACGACGACCAGTTGACCGGCTTTGCCAGCGGTGCCGACGACTATATTACCAAACCGTTTGCCTTCGACACTGTGCTTGCCCGCATTAAGGCGGTGCTGAAACGCAGCCTACCCAACCAAACGGAGTCCCTCACTTTTGGGACGCTACAAATAGACATGGAGAATGCCAGCGTGTGCTTAGGGGGAAAACAGATAGAACTGACGCGGAGAGAATACATGATACTATGCCTGCTGGCTCAACATCCCGACAGCCATTTCTCGCGCGAGGAGATTCTGACACAGGTGTGGCCCAACGACACGCTGGTGAACGACCGCAGCGTGGATGTGCATATAGCCCGTCTGCGAAAGAAACTGGAAGACGAGGGCTGGCGACTGACTAACAAGACCGGGTTTGGATACGCATTGAAAAGCAAAAACTAATCATACATGTCAACAGGATTGCTCATAACGGTTTCGCTGCTGGGGATTGCCCTTGTGATGTTGGTATGGTTTGCTTTTCGCTTGCACAAGCAGGTGAGGAGCGAACAGATGCTAAGAGCCGAGGCGGAGAAATCGAAACAGCAGATAATAGTGGAACAAACCCGCAACCGACAGTTGAAGCAGGAGATGACAAGCAATATCGCCCACGAACTAAAAACCCCCGTGAGCTCTATACGCGGCTATCTAGAGATACTGCTGGGCGACAAGCCTGTGGACGAAGAACAGCGCCACTATTTTCTGGAGCGGTGCTACAGCCAGACGCTACGCCTGTCGAACCTGATTAACGATGTGTCGCTCATCAACAAGTTGGAAGAGGCTCAAGACCTGTTCACCAAAGAGTCTGTGGATGTGCGTATATTGGCAGAAGAGGCAATGGTAGAGCTTGCCCAAAGTGCCGAAGAACACCACATAACAATACTTGACGAACTGCCCTCTAATATAGTGGTAACGGGCAACAGCATGCTTATCTACTCTATTTTCCGCAACTTGATAGAGAACGCCATCGTACATGCTGGCGACGGTGTAACGGTAGGCATGGATTGTTACCAGCCCGAAGACGAGGGGCACTACTACATTCATCTGTACGACACCGGCAGGGGTGTCGACAACGAGTATCTGCCTAGGCTGTTTGACCGTTTTCTGCGTATCGACGAGGGGCGCAGCCGCAAGAGCGGAGGCACAGGTCTGGGGCTGTCGATTGTAAAACATGCCGTCATGTTCCATGGGGGCGACATATATGCTAAAAATCGCGACGGAGGAGGACTGGAGTTCTTTTTCTCGCTAAAGAAAACCTAAGAGGAGGTGAGAAGTGAAAGTTGAAAGTTGAAAAATGAAAGTTGAAAAATGAAGGAACATACCCCGCCACTTCGGACGTAAGCCCACAGGACATACGTTCTGCCGCACCTGGAAAATTCTCAACGCTCTAATATAACAAATGACTGATTTTTGCCAAATAGTATCCATGTCGCGTCTCTTCGAGACGCTGAGTAGTAGGGTTATCCCTGACCCCACACTGCGAAACCTATCGGTTTCTTGTATGGGGTTATTGAAATTCAGCCTCTTCGAGGCTGTAGAAAAATCAGTCAGATATAGCATAAGAGCGATTCTCAATTCTTAATTTAATCATATCAACGCAAAAACATGAAAATACCTATACAACTACGATTTAACGACATCGACCAAATGGGGCATGTGAACAATGCCGTCATCATGGAGTTTTTAGACTTAGGAAAATCAGAATACTTTACAGCTGTGGGGCTGCCTCCGGAGGAGGGCGACTTTACGGTGATGGTTGTGCGTGTGGAGGTGGACTTCACCAACCAGATACGGTGGCATGACAAAGTACACGTGGAGACACACGTAGACCATTTTGGAACAAAGAGTCTGTCGGTGAAACAGCAGGTGGTGAACAGCGATACAGGAGCAGTGTGCGCCACATGCCGCACGGTGATGTCGGGCTACAGTCGCAGCAGTCATACCAGTGCCATCATCCCCAACACAATAAAAGAGGCCATCCTACGTTATGAAAGCGGAGAACCTCCGCTGATGAATGACGGAGAGAATCCGACTATGATGGTTTAAAAATGTAATAAACATGAATAACAAGGTACTTATCGTCTATACGGGCGGCACAATCGGCATGGTACAAGATGAGAAGGGGGCACTGACCCCTTTCCCGATGGAACACATCTACGACTTGGTGCCCGAACTGCAAAAGTGCTCATACAAGATAGACACCTGCCAGATGGCGGATATTATCGACTCGTCGAACATGACGCCCTCGTTCTGGGTTGATTTGGCTGAAATCATAGAACGCCACTATGACGACTATGATGGCTTTGTGGTACTGCATGGCACCGACACCATGGCCTACACTGCTTCGGCACTAAGCTTCATGTTCAAGAATCTGACCAAGCCCATCGTTCTGACGGGCAGCCAGCTGCCTATGGGCATGCTGCGCAGCGACGGCAGGGAGAATATCATCTGTGCCTTGGAGGTGGCTTCGTGCCAGGAGGCCTATATCCCCGAGGTGTGTCTTTTCTTTGAGAACCACCTGTATCGCGGCAACCGCAGCACGAAGGTGAGCGCGGAGAATTTCGATGCTTTTTGCAGTTACAATTATCCGTCGCTGGCAAAGGCAGGAATACGTTTCAGCTTTAAGAGCCACCTCTTCCTACCCAAGCCCGAAAAGCCTCTGATTGTACGCAAACAGTTCGACCGCAACATAGCGGTACTGAAACTCTTCCCCGGCATCACGCAGGGGGTTGTGGACGCTGTGCTACATGCCGAAGGACTGCACGGAGTGGTTATCGAGACCTTTGGCTCTGGCAACGCTCCTACGGAGGCGTGGTTTATCAATGCCATAGAGGATGCCATAGGGCGCGGTATCATCGTGCTGAATGTGACACAGTGCAAGGCGGGTGCGGTGATAATGGGACAATATGAGGCAAGCTGCGAATTGAGCCGCATAGGTGTGATTGGAGGCAGCGACATCACCCTGGAGGCTGCTGTGACGAAAATGATGTACCTGCTGGGCACCTACCCCAACAATCCCGACCATGTGCGCGAGTGCCTACAGCGGTCGCTACGTGGCGAAATCACAACTGAGAAATCGCCATGCTGAGAGCATTAAGGAATACAGCCCTGCTGCTGGTGGGGCTGATGTGTGCATACGCATCGACTGCGCAGAATCGCCCAGCTAATATGGGTAGATTCGACGAGCGAAAGGTTCATTTCGGCATACAGGTAGGTTATACCATGTCGAAATTCGACCTACACTATACCGATGACGACGCTGTGCGGGAAAGCATATTGGGCACCACATCGTATTATAGCCCTGGGTTTCATATCAATCAGATTAACGACTTCCGTCTGGGCGACCACCTCAACTTGCGCCTGATGCCCGGCATCACACTTATCAGCCGCGATATGGCGTATGTTTGGTCGGAGGACTACACCTCCACCCATTGGAAATACGACACCAAACGCACGGTGGAATCGGTCTACGGCGAAATACCCATGGAATTCAAGTTCCGCGCCATGCGGTACACCGACTTCCGCCCATACCTCATAGCAGGCGGCTCTTTCGGTTTTGACTTTGCCTCACTTTTCAAAAATAGGAACAACAACGACGAATCCATCATCCGTCTCAAGCCCTTCGACCTGCGCTACACGATGGGTATGGGATTCGACTTCTTCCTCCCTTATGTGAAGTTCGCTATCGAGCTAAAGATGGCCTTTGGACTTATGGACTTAAGGGTGGACGATGACGACCTATACACCCATTCCACTACCGACCTGAGGTCGCGCACCTTTATGCTCTCGTTTACCTTCCAAGGATAACTATTGAATGGAGAATTAGAATTGAAAAAGCAGTACACCATAGACATCTCGCCCCAAGAGTACGGCACCAAAGCCCTACTCTATCAAGCGTTGGCTCGAGAAACGGGCCTCCACTTTGCCGACCTGTCGCACGTGGAGGTGCTGCGTCGTAGTCTCGACTCGCGACGGGGACGTATCTGCTATCACACAACGGTGGAGGTGTATTGCGGCGAAGAATATGTGGCGCCCAACTATAGCGGTTCCTATCAGGACTGCCACAATAAGCCTGCCGTGATTATTGTAGGGGCAGGTCCCGCCGGGCTCTTTGCCGCACTGCGGGCATTGGAGCTAGGGATGAAACCCATCATCATAGAGCGTGGCAAGCCCGTGGAAAAACGCCGCCCAGACATTGCCCTACTGGCCAAGACCCAAACCGTTGACCCTAACAGTAACTGGTGTTTTGGCGAAGGCGGGGCGGGCACCTATTCCGACGGCAAACTGTACACCCGCAGCAATAAGCGCGGCAACATACAGGAGGTGCTGCACCGTTTTATCGAACATGGTGCCGACCCATCCATAGTCATTGATGCCCATGCCCACATCGGCACCGACAAGCTGAGCGGCATCATCGCCAATATGCGCCATACAATTGAAGGGCATGGGGGCGAGTATCATTTCTCAACCCGTATGGCAGACCTAATCGTGGAGCAAGACGAGGTATGTGGGATAAAGGACACTGAGGGTAACGATTATAGAGGCATTGCCGTCATCCTTGCCACAGGCCATTCGGCACGCGACATCTACGAGCTCTTTGCCCAGCGCAATTGGACTCTCGAAGCCAAACCATTTGCTATGGGTGTGCGTGTGGAGCACCCGCAAGAGCTGATTAATCAGATACAATACCACTCCAAAAAGCCACAGATGCAGTTCCTGCCTCCCGCCGCCTATAGCCTCACTACGCAGGTAGACGGCCATGGGGTGTTCTCGTTTTGTATGTGCCCCGGAGGCTGCATCGTGCCTGCCGCCACAGGTGAAATGCAGCAGGTAGTCAACGGCATGAGCAACTCACACCGCAACTCCCCCTTTGCCAATAGCGGCATCGCAGTGACGGTTTCGCCTAGCGATGTGCCTGAATATGCACAATACGGTTCGCTGGCATTACTCCGTTTTCAACAAGATGTTGAGCGGCGCATGTTTGAAGCCGTCGGAGGAAGCATTACCGCACCGTTGCAACGCCTCACCGACTTCTGCCAAAATCGCACCAGCCAAGATAACAACCGAACCAACTATCTTGGGCAGACTGCCAACCTACCCCAGCATGAGTTATTGCCTCGCTTTATTGTAAAAGGCCTGCAGCAAGGCTTTCGCGACTTCGACCGCAAGATGCACGGCTTCTACACCGAGCAGGCTAGCATCCTCTCCGTCGAAAGCCGTACCTCCTCGCCCGTCCGCATCCCCCGTAATGAGAGCCTCCAGCACCCCCAACTTCGCAACCTCTATCCCTGTGGCGAAGGAGCAGGCTATGCCGGCGGCATCGTTTCCTCCGCCATGGACGGCATCAATGCCATCAATCAAATATCCAAGACAATACTGCATAATTCTTAGCTCTTAACACTTACTCCCCAATGAACTTCGACCTCAAATCCGACTTTGCCCCCATGGGTGACCAGCCTGAAGCCATCCGCCAATTGGTTGAAGGCATCCGCAATGGCCAGCGGGCACAGGTGTTACAGGGTGTCACCGGCAGTGGCAAGACCTTTACCATTGCCAACGTCATCGCCCAGCTCAACCGCCCTACCCTCGTCATGAGCCATAATAAGACCCTTGCCGCCCAGCTCTACGGCGAATTTAAACAGTTTTTCCCCAACAACGCTGTAGAATACTTCGTCTCCTACTACGACTACTACCAACCCGAAGCCTATATAGCCTCCACCAACACCTATATCGAAAAAGACCTTGCCATCAACGACGACCTCGATAAGCTACGCCTCCGCGCCTCCTCCGCCCTGCTGAGCGGCAGACGCGATGTCATCGTAGTCTGCTCGGTCAGTTGCATCTATGGTATCGGCAACCCTGACGAATTCCGCCGCGGCACAGTACACGTAAAAGTCGGTGACCGTATCAGCCGCGATAACCTCCTTCTCCAGCTGCTAGAAGGACAATACGTCCGCAACGAGATAGAGTTTGTCAATGGCCGTTTTCGCGTCAAGGGCGACACGGTAGACGTTTTTCCCTCCTTTGCCGATTTCTGTTTCCGCATCAGTTTTTGGGATGACGAGATTGAGAGTCTTGAAAGTTTCGACCCTGTCAGCGGACAACGTATCGACACCTTTTCTGACATCACCATCTACCCCGCCAGCAACTTCCTCACATCAAAGGAGAATATGGCAGATGCCTTGCATCAGATTCAGACCGATATGTTTGAGCGTCGCGACTATTTCTATTCCGTCGACAAGCCACTTGAGGCAAAGCGTCTCGAGGAGCGCGTCAATTACGACCTCGAGATGATCCAGGAGCTAGGCTATTGTAGCGGTATTGAGAACTATTCGCGCTACTTCGACGGACGCAAGGAAGGCGACCGCCCCTTCTGCCTTATCGACTACTTTCCCGACGACTTCCTTCTTGTGGTCGACGAAAGCCATGTTACCGTTCCTCAGATTGGTGCCATGTACGGCGGCGACCGCTCCCGCAAGAAGTCGCTGGTCGAATACGGCTTCCGCCTGCCCTCCGCCCTCGATAACCGTCCTCTTACCTACGAGGAGTTCTACAACCTCACCGGCCAAACCATCTACATCAGCGCCACCCCTGCCCAGTATGAACTGCAAGAGGCCGAAGGCGTTGTGGTCGAACAGGTCATCCGACCCACAGGTCTTCTCGACCCCGTGGTCGAAGTGCGTCCCGCTGTCACACAGGTCGATGACCTGCTTGACGAGATTGAGAAAACCGTTTACAAGAACGAGCGTGTCCTTGTCACCACCCTCACCAAGCGCATGGCGGAGGAGATGACCACCTACCTCATCAACCTCGGCATCCGCAGCAAATACATCCACAGCGATGTAGACACCCTCGAGCGTGTCGAAATCATGCGCGACCTCCGCATGGGTGTCTTCGATGTGCTTGTCGGCGTCAACCTCTTGCGCGAAGGTCTTGACCTGCCCGAGGTGTCGCTTGTCGCCATCCTCGATGCCGACAAGGAGGGTTTTCTCCGCAGCGACCGTGCCCTTATCCAAACCATCGGCCGCGCCGCACGCAACGTACATAGCAAAGCCATCCTCTATGGCGACATCATCACCGGCAGTATGCAGCGTGCCATCGACGAGACTAACCGCCACCGCGAAAAACAGATACGTTACAACCTCGAGCACGGCATCGTGCCACGTCAGATTGTCAAGAGCACAGAAGCCATCCTTGGCTCCACCAGCGTCATCGAACGTGCCGCCGAAGAACACTACGAAGAGAAAGCCCCCGAAGGTCCCAACATTCCCAATATTGCAGCTTCGCCTTACGCCCTCAACACCCCTGCTCACGGTGGTAAAGGAAGTCACATACAATACCTGCCCGAAGTTGCAGAACCCGACATTCCCACTGCCAGCGAGCCAGAAGACACTTATCAATTCTCAAATAAGACCAAAGCACAGTTACGCAAGGAAATCCGCGACACCCAGCGCAAGATGCAACTAGCAGCCAAAGAGATGGACTTCATGGCTGCCGCCAAATATCGCGACCAAATCCGCGCCATGCAACAAGCCCTCGACGGCGCCCGTGGCGACTAACCTCAATATCAATTCTATCAAATCTTTTTTATCCTACATCCCATATCACCATGAAAAAACGTCCCCTCACCCTTCTAGTTTTTACTTTTTACCTTTTAGCTTCAATCACCCTCTCGGCACAAACCTATGGCACTCATAGCCATAACCCTCATGGGTCGTTCCCACCCCCACCACAAGCACCCTCAATTCTGGTGCAGGCACAAAACCACGAAACATTCCAAGTGTACATTGACGGAGACCTCATCAACAATGTTCCTAATCAAGAAGTACTTATCCGCAATCTCGACTCTCGTCTTCACGAAGTCGTCGTCATCCTCACTCACCCCGCACACAAGGCCGCTGTCACCCAGCTCTACGCCTCAACCCCATCGCCTATCATCTTAGTCAGCTACGATATGCACCGACAGCAACTACTCCTATACAATCCTCAACCAAGCGACTATCACTCCCACCACGGACACCATTCACACCAACACGACTATGGCACACCCACTCCTCCAGTAATAGAGGAGTCTACAACTGTTTCTGATACTTGGGTCGACGAGATGGTCGACATCATCAAAGGACAGAGTTTCGACAGCGAGAAACTCACCACCGCCAAAGGACTACTAAACAACGGTCTCCCCCTTACCGCCTCACAAATTGCCCGCATCGCGCAAACCCTCGACTTCGGCTCCTCGCAAGTCGACTTTCTCAAAGCCGCCTACACCCATTGCTATGACCCTCAGAACTACGAACGTGCCCTCTCCGTCCTCACATTCAGCTCCGACCGCGAGACTGTCCGCAACTACATCAGCACACATCAATAACAATCCTTACAACATCCTCACAACCGAAATCCCCAAATTTGTATGAATCTGGGGATTTCAACTATTCTTGACTACAATGTCCAAATCATACTGCTACCAAGTATGTCCGATGGACAAGACGAGCTGCATGTTGTTTCTTGGGACGAGGGCTGAGTTTCGGGCAGTGCCTGACTCTACATCATACAGCACTGAGCCGATGGGAAGGGTATGAAAGTTCTCATCGTCCTCAAGCTCTAGCTTGCCAAACAACTTTAACAAACCGACTGAAGTGATATTATATTGCAACCTAGCACCTGCAAACCACGTGTCAGAGAACCAATACTTCATCCCCACGTTTAAATCGACTCCGAAGGAAGTCAAGATGTTCCCTATCAAAGTCTCACCTTTGTCGCGGTCAACTATGGTCTGTTCCACCCCGTTCAGCTTTAGTTTGGAATTGAAAGATGGGGCGACGTACAGCCCCAGACCGGCACTTACCGAAAACTCGTCATTGATGCGGTGTGTGAGGAAACCCATGGCATGCACCATCACCCGTTGCAAAAGGTAACTAATATCAACATTCTCTTCCGTCCCATTAAGAATGAAAGCCACTTTGCTATGGAAGGGGTTGACGCTGTAATATGCCTCGAAATAGTGACCCAATTCCAGAAACCAGTCGTGCTGTGTCTCATGTCCCCAAAAGAACCCCACCTGATAGCCCAAATTGTTCCGTACCATACTATCCGCCGTACGGCTGATGGTGGCAGTACTTCCCTCAGGTGCCTGAGGTCTAAACGCCAGCCATTGATGGTAGCCGTATGAGGTACCGATATTGAACCCAAACTGCCGCTCGCCCTCGCGAAGGAGTGGCACTTCCCTAAACTGTGCCGCTGCGCTCCAGCATGCGGCAACCATCAAAAGAGTAAAAATGATTTTTTTCATTGGTAAAATGTAGTATTTATTGTTAATTGAAGTATCAAAAAAACCGCCTATCTATCTATCTATCTAT
>JAFWQP010000109.1 GCA_017509045.1 Bacteroidales bacterium | reverse complement strand
TTATTATTATTATATTATAGAACTCTTCCGACAACCAAAAGCATATGCATTGGACATTGGACATTGGACATTCAAAACTCCCATCCGATAAATCAACGTATTGTTTTTTTTGGTTAGGTTAATTCCTCCTATTTTTTCGTTACTTGTTGAAAACTCTTTTTTCGTAATTGGGAATAAAGTCGTATCTTTGCAGATTGAAAACCCCTAGTACGTAAAAAAATGAATATAGATTATATGTATGAGTCTGAGAGATGATATATCACTAAAGAAGTTTCCAGAGGAAGTAAAAACAGTAAATAATATGCGTGTAAGCATTTACGGTGAAACCTCTTATGAGAATCAGATGGCTGTATTGAGTCACTATTTGCACAACAATAAGAAAAAGATTCCCAAAGGAGAGAAAAAGGAGATTATTGATGCAATTCGTTTTTTCCTATCTAGAAAAGAGTCTAGACAAAAGGTTGATGTGGACAAATGGAGCGACGAGCAAGTATTAGCGGCTGCAGAAGACCCTGCTCAGTATGAGCTTTTTTCAGATTTTTTTGAAGTGCCCTTTCCATCCCCAAAGAATCCAAAATTCACATTCATAGATTTATTTGCTGGCATTGGTGGCTTTCGGATTGCCATGCAGAATCTCGGTGGCAAATGTGTGTATTCATCCGAATTTGATGCAAAAGCACAAGAAACATATTTTGCCAACTATGGGGAAATGCCTTTTGGCGACATAACGAAAGAAGTAACGAAAAGATACATTCCAAAATCATTTGATATCTTATGCGGCGGATTTCCCTGTCAAGCTTTCTCACTTGCAGGTAAGCGATTGGGCTTTAAAGACGAGACAAGAGGAACATTGTTCTTTGAGATAGAAGCAATTCTGCGAAAGCATCAGCCAAAGGCATTCTTTCTCGAAAACGTAAAAGGTCTTGCTATCCATGATAAGGGACGGACATTAAAGACCATATTATCACATCTAGAAGATGCTGGATATGATGTTGTCCCTCCACAGATTTTGAATGCAATGGATTATGGAGTACCACAACATCGCGAACGCATTTATATTATAGGTTTCCGAAAAGATTTGCATATTGATGTAACTAAGTTTCAGTATCCTAAACCAATTACTACGGGAGACAAACGGCCCAAATTTCGTGACGTAATGGAACGGGATGAAGTGTCGGTCAAATATTATCTTTCAACAACTTATCTTGAAACCCTAATTAGGCATAGGGCAAGACATGAAGCAGCTGGACACGGTTTTGGTTATAAGATAATCGATATTGATGGTGTGGCAAATGCCATAGTAGTTGGAGGAATGGGGAGAGAAGGCAATTTAATAATTGATAAGAGGCTTACAAATTATACTCCGATAACAAACATTAAAGGCGAAGTAAACCGCGAAGGTATTCGGAAGATGACCCCAAGAGAATGGGCTAGGCTTCAGGGATTCCCCGAGGAATTTAAAATTGTGGTTGCTGATGCGTCAGCATATAAACAGTTTGGGAATTCGGTTGCTATTCCAGCCATTCAAGCAACGGCAAAAGAAGAATTAAAAATATTAGGAATAATCTAATCAAAATATGGCAATTACAGGAAACAAAGGGGAATGGAGTGAAATATATACACTATTCCGTTTATTAGGTGAAGGCAAAGTCCATGCTGGTGATGCCAATTTGAATAAATTAGAACTATATTACCCTATTCTCAATATCATTAGAGAGGAGCTCATTAGGGACGAGTGTAAAAAGTATGAATACAAGCCAAATCCAGACAAGCATATTGTCATTATAGATGAGGATGGAGAAGAGTATGCACGCATCCCGATGGACAAGTTTCTGTCGGAATCCAGCTCACTTTTCTCTGCTATCAGAGAAAACAATCAACGCTCTTTCTCTATTCCCAGTACGGAGTGCTTTATGGGAAAAATTGGTTGTTCCAAATTGAAAGCATCTTCAAGAGATAAATCAGACATCCACATCGTCATTCATGATTTACGTACTGGTATGACCCCGCTGCTGGGATTCAGCATCAAATCTCAACTGGGGAGTGCATCCACATTACTTAATGCAACCGAAGCTACCAACATACGCTACCTTGTTGTGGGCAAGGAAATGAGTGATGCCGACTTGAATGAAATCAACAGCATCAATGACCACCTACCGAGAATGAAAGCATTGCTCGATAAAGGATATACGTTAAAATATTCAGACATTGAACACAATACTTTCAAGAACAATCTTTTGTTCCTTGACACTTGTATGCCAGAGTTTATTGCTGCTTGCCTTATATGTGACAGTATGCCTAATTCTACATCAAAGATAAGCGGAGCTGTAGAGGTTGTCGCACAGGACAATCCATTCCATTTTAGTGGGCGTGACGTAAAGGCTTTCTATGAACATAAGATGAAAGTGTTGTTGCTTGATGCAGCATTAGGTATGACACCATCCAGAGAGTGGAAAGGAAAGTACGATGCAAATGGTGGTTATTTAGTTGTACGGCATGACGGGGAGATTGTCTGTTATCATTTTTACAACCGAAACGACGTTGAGGATTATTTGTACTACAACACACGTTTTGAGCGTGGCAGTCGCAGCCGACACCATTTTGGAAGTTTGTATCGAGGCGAGGATGGCGAGGTTTATATCAAGCTGAATTTGCAGATTCGGTTTATTAAGTAGAAGATTTGAAGAAGTAATAATTTAAAATATAAATTAAGAAATTAATGGATAATACTTTTGCGAGTTTAGGTGATAGCTCTATTGTAGTGCCCAAGAAAGGTGATGAATTGTACAAAGGATTGTTGGCAATATTTGAGGATGAAGACAGGTTGGATGATGGGCTGGAGGAAGCGAAAGAGCTACTTATTCACTGTATTGAGGGGATATTAGATTACCCAGCCTACCTCAAAAGCCACTATGATAGAAATACGGCTTATGTTGATTCATTAACTGTCATGTGGTTTTTAGTCAAATTGCAGCCACAGACAAAGGTTACTGAAAAGGTACTTCGGGAAATGGAAGCGGGTATTGAACAAGGAGTAAGGTCTTTTGATAATAGTTTTTTTGACGATGAGTGTAGAGAAGAGTATATTCGTTTTCTTCAGTGTAAAAATCTAATTTTGGAACAGTCTTCTATGAAACATTTCGCTCCACCAGACACTAAGGAAGTAAGCAATGTGAAACGAGTAAAAAGAACAATGGGGGTTTCTGTATTGACAACACCTTTGGTGACATCAGAAGTTCTGGAGGGAGCTATAAGGAAGATGCAGGAAATACTGAAGAAAGTGAAGAATTTGGAGTATGCTGTCAAAGAAAAGGATGTGATGCTGAAGGAGAGAGGGAACTTGATTGTTGAATTGGGAAAGAAGTGCGAGAGTTTGGAGAATGAGAAGAAAGAGCTTAAAAAGAAAATGGACTCGAGGGAGTTTCGCAACGAGGTGGGGCAAGAGTATCTTAAGAAGGTGTTTGAGGATTATTTGAGGGATGCTGACGATATGGATCAGAGTTTGCGTAAGGATTGGTTTAATGTGTTGCAGGGATTATGTTCGATAGAGGGTGTGCCCAAGGAGGTGAAGAAAATGATTCAATCGCTGAAAAGGAAGCCGAAAGGTGGCGACAGTATGACTGTGAATACACGGACTTACGTGGAGACACAGAATAACAACTATAAATAGCGGGCTGTTATGGAGGAAAAAAGAGATAGGACGTTTAATATTTATGGGGGTGCGTATATTGAGAAGCAGGAGAATAATATCTACGGCGGCACGAACTATATCAACGGGGCTGAGCCTAAGACCGACGGCGACGAGGGTGAGGAGAAGGCGTTGAGGGAGTGCAACGAGGTGCTGGCGGTGAGGCTGCACGGGCATAGGGTGCTGTTTGTGCCGTTGTATGAGTTTGTGGCGGACTGCTTTTTAAAAAAGATGTTGAAGGGGAAGAACCGCTGGTGTGCGTTGAGGGCTTTTTTGAAGGATAAGGGGCTGCTGGCGGTGGAGGATAGTAAGGCGTTTGCGGAGCAGATGAACGGCGAGGCGTGGTTTGGCTGGGTGGAGGAGGACAAACAGTGCAGCGTGGAGGCGTTGAAGGTGTATGCCGCCGTGGACTTTGGCAGGGAGAGGATGAGCGAGATGCAGTTTGATGCGTGTGTGCATGGCAGCAATGCTAAGTATGCAGGCTATTGCGAGCTGAAGCTGGTGTACGATAAGTTGTGCGACGCTTGGGACGAGGCGAGGATATTGGAGAGATGATGATTGAAAGAATATGAAAAGTATTGCTATATTAGAGAGCGGTTTTGACAAGGAGCTGGAGCTGCAGATTGCCCCCGAGCTGCGGGCGGGATTTCCCAGCCCGGCGGAGGAGTATCTACAGGACAGCCTCGACTTTAACCGCGACCTTATCAAGCACCCCGAGTCGACTTTTTACGGTCGCGTGATAGGCGACAGCATGGTAGATGCCGGCATTAACGACGGGGATATTGCCGTGATTGATAAAGCCAGGGAGCCTCACAACGGCTCTATCGTTGTGGCATATATCAATAACGAGTTTACTATCAAGTATCTCGACACCACCCACAAGGAGGAAGGGTATATTGAATTGAGGCCTGCCAACTCTAAGTATAATCCCATCAGGATTGACGAGGGGGACGACTTTGAGGTGTGGGGCGTGGTGGTGTATACTATTAAACCTTGGTAATGACCTACTTTGCCGTTGTTGACTGCGATAACTGCTACGTGAGTTGCGAGCGGGTGTTCAGGCCTGACCTCAACGGCAAGCCTGTGGTGGTGCTGTCGAACAACGACGGCTGCGTGGTGGCGCGGAGCAACGAGGCAAAGAAGATGGGTATCAAGGCGGGTACGCCATATTTCAAGCTGGCACAGGAGTTCCCCGACCAGAAGATTGCGGTGTTTTCGTCCAACTACGAGCTGTACGGAGACCTGACGGCAAGGGTGATGACGATAATTGCACAGCATGCACCGGAGTATTTCCGCTATTCGATAGACGAGGCTTTTGTGGTGCTGAAGGGGATGGAGCATGTGGACTTGAAGGCGTGGGGCGAGAATCTGTATAAGACCGTTAAGCAGGGCGTGGGCATACCTGTCAGCATAGGCATCGCCCCGACCAAGACGCTAGCCAAGATGGCATCCCACTTTGCCAAACACTACAAGGGCTATAATCACTGCTGCCTGATAGATGACGACGAGAAAAGGAAAAAGGCGTTGAAGCTGTACCCTATCGACGAGGTGTGGGGCATCGGGCGGAGATATGCCGCCAAGCTGGAGGGCTTGGGCATACATACCGCCTACGACTTTGCCGAGAGGAGTAGGGAATGGATTAACGCCACGTTCAACAAGGTGGTGGTGTCGAGAACTTGGCGGGAGCTGAACGGCGAGGACTGTGTGCCGAACGACGAGCCAGCCAAGAAGAAGAGTATCTGCGTGAGCCGTTCTTTCCCGGGCATGATAGGCGACATCGACCAGCTAAAAAGCTATATTGCCAACTATGCCGCCCGCTGTGCTGAGAAGCTGCGAAAGCAGAACACGGTGGCTTCGGTGGTGGGCGTTTTCATCAGCACCAACCCTTTTCGTGAGGATCTGGGACAATATAACAACTTCGCCGAGGTGAGTCTGCTCACGCCCTCGAACTCGAGCATCACCATAGTGAAGAAGGCGATGGAGGCATTGGAGAAGATATACCGCACGGGATTCCAATACAAACGGACGGGAGTGATCGTGATGAGCATGGAGACAGGCGGAGGGATACAGACCAACTTCCTCGACTTTGACGCGGAGCAGTTTGAGAAGATGAATCGGCTGGACAAGGTGCTGGACCGGCTGAACAAGGTGAACGGGACAGAGACGGTCATCTTGGGGTCGCAGCAGTTTAGGGGCAAGGATAGCAGCGGGAAGTCGACACGGTTTGCCGATGCGATAAAGCATGAGTTTAAGAGTCCCAACTACACCACGCGCTGGAGCGATATTATTGAGTTGAAGTGAGCGTGGACAGCTACAGTATATATTGCTATAGTTTTCCGTTCATTTTTTTATTAATTGTAAAAAAAAAAGTATATTTGCATTGGTAAAAAAAAAAGTAAGTATAATATTTATAATTGATTCACATCACATTAACTAACTTATTAATTAATAATTATGGATAATATATCTTTCGAATTGCCCGATGGCGCAAATTATGAGGAGATTTGCGGCATCGCCAAAAGGAATGATGTGTGTTTATCAGAATTCCAACGAAATTGTGATGCCATTACAGTCATTCAGGTTGCAGGATCCATAGTAACGTTGTTGCAATTCTTCATTCAAATAAAACAACTATATGGCAAACATAAGACCATTGAAGTAAGCGTTACAGATGATGATGAAACTGAAGAATATACAATCGACTATCTTATCAAATATTTGAAGCACTTAATAGGAAAAGGAGATTGACACAATGATTCAAACACTGAGTTGGGCGCAATTGGAGAACATCGTTAACTCAATTGCTCAAGAGTGGGAGATTAATGCATCCTTGAAAGAAGCTAGTTTCCATAAATATCTACCAAAAGTAGAAAAACCTCAAAGTGGAGTGATTTCATTCCCAAAAAGGATACCGTATTTTTTGTTGTTACTACGTTTGATACAGGAAGGTTATTTCCTAGGGAATAGATTAGTGAACAGTAATGAGAAAATCATTGCCGCGTTGAGTATAAATGATGTAGATGTAGCCGAAAAACAAAAGAAGTATTATTGCGATATTCTGGACATATTATCATCTGAGGTATTAAAAGGAGGTGCTCTTGAATACGATATGAGAAATACATTATTGTTTTTCTTATACCATGAACTAACTCATGTTAGAATTGCTCAACAACCTTTATTCTATGAGAAAAAAAAAGAGGAACTATCTAAACGTATCGATTCTAATGGAACAGTTAGAAGACGGATTATGAAAAGATGTTTAAAGGACAATAAATCACTAGAGGAAGAAATTGTTTGCGATCTGGAAGCATGTAAAAAGCTAAAGGACGCAAACTTTAATAGTGTTGTTCTTAAAGGTATCCTTTTGGATATTGTTCACTCATTGAATATGATGAATTGTGTTAGTAATCTACGGTCAGAATATAGAACGGCCAATAAGTCAAAGTTATTAACATATTGCAAATTAACCCACTCAGAAAATACAAAAACAAGTATATCTCGGTTCATCTTCATTCAGAACTTTTGGAATGATGTAGTGATTCTTAATGGAAAGGAGCTATGGAGCGACATTATTTCTACAGCACATTCATTAGGTTTTACCCAAGACACCCTTGATTTCTGTAAGCAAGAATATAAAAAGGGAGAAGATAAGGAGGGGTCCGTCAATTTAGATAAAAAAAGAGTAAAAGAAATCAGGTATGATATTTGTTCCAAGGAAACGGATTTTTTTGATTCAATCATCTCACAAAAATGATACCTACTTTTTTGTTACTTCATTTTATTACATCATTGTTTTTTTATCCCCATCTTTTTGTTATGATTGTAGCGTCAGAACACAATTCAAGACAAAACATGACAAAAGGGTTTGCCGATGCGATAAAGCATGAGTTTAAGAGCCCCAACTACACCACACGCTGGAGCGATATTATTGAGTTGAAGTGAGCGTTTTTTTTAAACCCAAATCGGTCATTAGGCCGACTTTTCAATCAATTACTCTTTTTTGTCTGTTTATGCCATATTAGCATTTCTTTCGGCATCTTGTCCCCATCGCTGTCTCGCCGTAGCCCGCTACGCCTTCGCCAGCGTTGAGGCCAATCTGCTCGAAACAAATACTAATCTGTCATAAACCCTAATGACCGATTTGGTTTTGAGAGCCTGATTTTTCATTTTTGATGCCTGCGTAGCGAGGATTTGCAGATTTTAGAGAGGTTCGGATTACTCGTCCGAGCCTCTTTTTTTTATGTCTGTTACCCATTCTCGGAGTGAAAATGTGGCAGCGTTAAACGTGCATTAACTTTGATGTTAGTGTGGTTAACTATGTGTTTATTTAGCAGTATCTTTGCAACAGATTTTAGAACAGAAAAGAACAATAATTAGAATTGAAAAGTTATGTTTAAAAACATTTTTTACATCAAAAAGCAGAGGCACGGAAGAAAACGGAGGCACGAAAACCTCGACCGGCGATATCTCAACAAGGAATGGCAACGCTTGATGGAACGGACTAACGACCTGTACGAGGTGCGGAAGGAGGAGTTTGTGAGGGTGTTTTGGCGCGACCGTGGTGGTTTGTACCATAATTTCACGATTGCGGCGGCTCTTCAGTTGAGCGACGAGCAAATTGTGGCTCTCGCCATACGAGAGTACGGTGTGCCGGGTGTGGAATCTATCGTAGCGGTGCAGCACGTTATGCACCAATACTTGGCCTCTGTTTAAGGTAAAAGGTAAAAACTAAAAACTAAAAAGTTGGCTGGCGCGCAGTCCCCTCTTAAACATACCCCGCCACTTCGGCAAACATTCACTGGATGTTTGCTCCCCTCTAAAGGGGACGGCTGACGCGCAAACATTAAACTCTAAACCTTAAACTTTAAACAACTCTAAACTTTCAACTTTCAACGTTCAACTTTCTAAACCGAGAATTATTAACCCTTTAAATTTTAATGTTATGGCAAACAATGTCAACATCAAGAAACACGTTGTAGAGAACGCGAAGGTTACATTTTATGCACCCATGCCCCCGGCAGGGAGATGCACTTACAGAAACTGCCAGGTGGAGGAGAACGGCAACAAGGTGGATGTGATTCCCCAGACGGTGCCGAGCTATGTCCGCAATACCAAGGTGTACGAGTGCGGACGTACCCGCGTGATGACGCGCAAGGACGGCTCTTATATGCTTTACCACAACATCGTGGCGGAGCTGGAGGAGGGCAATGTCGACGCTCTGATGGCGGAGCTGCGCGAGGCCGTGGCGGCAACCCTGCGACACAACAAGAACAGAAAGGAGGCTGCATAATGAAGTTCAGTTTCTTTGAGAGCGTGAAGGGCAAGGTGAAGGGCGTGCTGTGCACTTGGGAGCGTTTTTGCAACGCTATCGATTCCCCCAAGGTGGCACAGATAGCCAAGGCAGTTGCGGCAGGCAAGAGCGAGCAGAAAAGCTCGCTGCCTGCCGTGACTTGGCAGGCCTTCTTCCCCGACGGGGAACGTAAAAGCGACAAGGCAGTGCCGAGCGGCCTGTTTATGCTCGACATCGACCACATGGACGAAGACCCCGGCAAGGTATACACGGAGCGTGTGGCGGGACGTTTGGCAGAACTGGGCATCCGAATTGTGCATAAAACGGTGTCGTGTCATGGGCTGCGTGTGGTGGCAAACTGCCGTCCCGAATTCAACAGCATTGAGCAGAACCAGCGTTGGCTCGCCGAGCAGCTGGGACTGGAATACGACGGAGTGTGCAAGGACTGGGCAAGGGCTTCATTCTTGGTGCCGGGCAGCTATTTCTACTATATCGATGCCAAGGTGTTCGACCCCGAGGAGCCGATGCCTCCGCTGGTGTGGGCGGCAGCTGTGGAGGTGAAACATACCCCCCGCCTTGCGGCGGACCCCTCTAAAGAGGGGACGAAGGTTGGCACGGCGTTGCAGGAGGACTTCAAGGGGTTGCCACTAAAGGAGATTGCGATGGAGTGGCTGAACCGTAACGGCGGCGTGCCACAGGAGGGCGAGCGCAACGCCCAGCTTTTCAAACTGGCGACACGGCTGCGGTATATCACCGACTTCAACGCTGCCGCCATCGCGTCGGCACTGCCTGAATGCGGGTTGGGTGACGCGGAGGTGAAAGCGATATGTGCCAGCGCGGTGCAGACCCAACGAGCCGTGGAGATGCCGCGCGATATGCGCGAGGTGCTGGAGGATATGATGAGGAAGAAAGAGATGATGGAGAAGGTTGAGGGGCATACCCCCCGCCTTACGGCGGACCCCTCTGAAGAGGGGACTGGGACGGACGATGAGGGCTATATCGACACTTCGACCACACCACCCCTGCCACCTATCTTCAAGCAGTACTATGACGTAGCACCCGACGACTTCAAACAGGCCGCTGTGCTGTGTCTGCTGCCGATACTGGGTACGCTGGGATCGAGACTTCGGGGCGAGTATATGAACCACAAAGTGGAGTCGCCCTCGTTCATGGTGAGCCTCGAGGCTCCGCAGGCGAGCGGTAAGAGCTTTATCGAGTCGATGAGCGACCGCTGTCTGCGCCAGCTGAAGAAGAAGGACGATGCAGGCCACTTGATGGAACGGATGTATGCCGAAGCGGACAAACAGGCAAAACTAGGCTCGACCAAGACGGAACGCCAGCAACTGAAAAAAGAGCGTGAGGAACGTGTGCAGCCTATCATCCGCAAGATGCCCGCCACAGCGTCGATAACGAAACTGCTGATAAGGATGGAGAACGCACAGGGGCTTCACCTGTTTGCCTTGGCGGTGGAGATAGACACGGTGCATAAGGCTTTCAAACGCGGTTTTTCGAACTTGAGCGACCTGTTGCGCTGCGCTTTCGACAACTCGGAATACGGCCAAGACTATGCCACGGACACGTCGTATAGCGGTACGCTGCCTATATACTACAACACCCTGTACAGCGGTACGCCGAAGGCTATGCGCCGTTTCTATCCCGACTGCGAGGACGGTACGATGAGCCGCACGCTGTTTGTGACGCTGCCCGACCAGTTTGGTAAGACGATGCCGGTGTGGCGGCAGATGAGCGACACGGAGGAGGCATTGTTGGACGTGAACCTGACAAAACTCTACGAGGTGAGCCTGCAGGGCGACGAGGTGCAGCCCGAATATATGATGGATATGGGCTTTCTGAACAAGAAGCTGGAGGCGTGGATGGAGAAACAGCGACAGCTGACCTTGAAGTCGGGCGACAGGACCCGCAACACCTTTTACCGCCGTTGTGCGGAGGTGGGTTTCAGAGCTGGTATGCTTGCCTACTTCCTCTACAACGAGGCCGACAATAACGCCACGAGGTCGAAGGTGGGACGCTTTGCGGTGTGGGTGGCTGAGATGATGCTGAAAGAGTTTGTGGTGAGGGTGAGGCTGGACGAGGACACGGCAAACAGCTTTATTGCCAGCGCGGTGTACAATACTTTGCCGTCGGAATTTAGCCGTGAGGAGGTGGAGAACAAACTAAGAGAATATGGATACAGGTCGAATGTGAGGAAGGTGTTGAGCTCATGGAAACAGCTAAGTTTGCTTGAAGGCGACAAATATTATGGTGGGACAGAATTCAAAAAAAAGAGATGTTGAATGTCCAATGTCCAATGTCCAATGTCCAATGCAAGTGTTTTGGTAAAATGAAGTAGTATGATTCAATTAGAGATTAGCAATAAGCAGGTGCGTGACAGCAAGGGCAATATGCACCACCGATATGTGACACGGCTGGCACCAGCCGAGAAGGTGAAGGGCGATGAGTTTCTGGCACTTTGTAGCGAGAAGGGGCATGTGCCGCGTTACCAAGTGGAGAGCACGCTGGGGCTGGTCGGCGAAGTGATGCTGGAACAGCTGCGCGAGGGCAAGCCTGTAGAGGTGCCCCAAGTGGGTGTCTTCCGCCTAGGGCTGGAAGGCAGGGCGACAGACAGCCGCGAAGAGGCAGGCTTGAAGGCGATAAGCAAGACCACGGTGAACTATCTTCCTGCACCCAGAATACGGGACGGGACACACTTGATGGCTCTATCAATCGCGTGAGCAAGGTGGCGGGGGGGGCGGTGATGGCACATATTCTGCGTTCGGCTTACGCAAAAGTTTGCTGCCTAGCGGCAGCAGACATTTGTTGCGCTCGGCATAGTGCAAGCCCTGCGGGACTTGCACTCTGCTCTCACTTTTCAAATGTTTGTTGCCTTGGGGCAGCAGACTTTTGCTGCGCTCGGCAAAAGACAAATACTGCGTAATTTGCCTTTTGCTCTCGCTTGGGCAAAAGTTTGTTGCCTTGGGGCAACAGACATTTGCTCGCCTCAGCATAATGAACTTGTTCATTCTGCGTTCGGCTTACGCAAATGTTTCTCCGAGACTTTTGTTGCGCTCGACAAAATGCAAGCACTCCGTAGCTTGTATTTTTTACTCGCTTGTACAAATGTTAAAAATTTTGCCGAGTCAATTTCTTTTTGTACATTTGCAGTGTCGTTTAGGGACGGAGAAATGTTAATTTATCTTTATAAACCTATTATTATCAATTAAAAACTCACATTATGAAAAAAATCGTAGTAGTTGCAGCTTTGCTGCTGGCATTCGTTGGTGTTAAGGCTCAGACCAACATCCAAGAGATGTACGACTTCGGTCGCAAACACATGACCACAACCCTCGAGATGTTTAAGGGCGACAATTGGGGAAGCACTTTCTTCTTCGTGG
>JAFWQP010000108.1 GCA_017509045.1 Bacteroidales bacterium | reverse complement strand
ATTCCACGCATTCTTCCATTCTTACAACTTTTTGTAAATCTTTCTTTTCATATTTTCAATGCACTGATTTCAACTTTGCAAATATACAAAAAATACACCAAACGCACACTTGAAATTAAGTGATCAGTGACACGAGCGCATTCGTTTCACAGGTCACAGGTCTAGATTAGGCCTCCCAAAGCCTTGGATGGTTTGTTTTTTCCTTCATTGTAGAGCCTTTATTTATCCCTTATATATTTTACCTTTCTTTTAGTTTTCTTTTACATTTACTTTACCTTTTACAATAATGAGTAAAATAAATACAAACAAAATACAAAGTAAATAAAAGATATGTGATGGTGGCATTTGGGTACCAGAGTGTACCGTGTCGGAGGATACTTGGGAAGGGGGAAAGATATGGGAGGTTTTGTTCTTGTGTCTGTATGACAGCTGATTATTTGGTGCTATATGTTTTATGGCAATGATAAGAGGCGAATTTTTGCTTCTTTGGGGTAGAAAATGGCTGTTATGGGTGGGAATAGTTGGGCCGATGGGAGAAAAAACTAAGTTCGTAGAATGGCGATAATCAAGGTGATATAGAGTCTGAGTAACTTTTTTTTCATTATTTTCTTGTTGGTTTGAAAAAAGTTTGTACCTTTGCAGCGCAAAGTACTTTTAAACGATATGGAAAATAACGAGGCATTAAATACGCTGCATGAGATAAAGAACCTGATGGAGAGGTCGTCGCGATTTCAGTCCATCAGTGGTTGGTCTATCATTATTATAGGGTTGTTGGCGAGCGTGGTGTCGGCAGGGGCGTGGCTGCTGCTGTTGCCGCATGAGGAGTCGTGGCTGCCCGAAGGGGTGGGAGGCGTGCTGATTAATTCGCCCTACCGTACACTGATAGCGTCGGCATGTGCGCTGGCGTTGCTGGTGGTGTCGTTTGCGGTGGTGTGCTTCGGGTCGTACCGCATGATGAAGCGGCAGGGTGGCTTGGAGTTTGGCAAGGCTGTACGCCGTCCGTTGCTGCATTTCGCTGTGCCGATGTTGGTGGGCGGACTGCTCTGTGTGGCGATGCTGATGCAGGGGCACTACGGGCTGACATCGACCTTTATGCTGGTGTTCTACGGCTTGGCACTGCTGAATGCGAGCCACTATACCAGCCGGGTCATTGCATTGCTGGGCTACTGTGAGTTGGTGCTGGGGGTGTTGGACTGCTTTGTGATGAGCCACGCCATCTTGTTCTGGTTCCTTGGGTTTGGGTTGATGCATATCATTTTTGGAATATATTTTAAAGTAAAAGGTAAAAACTAAAAACTAAAAGTTCCGAGCTTCCTTCTTTAACTGGTTAATTTATTATGTTTCTCGACGGTATAAATAAGGCATTCGAAAGCAAGGCGCGGCTGGGCATCATGTCGGTGCTGATGGTGAACGAGGCGGTGGACTTCTCGACACTGAAGTCGCTGCTGGGACTGACCGACGGCAATCTGGCAAGCCACACCCGCGCGCTGGAAGAGCTTGGCTATATTCAGGCGGAGAAGAAGTTTGTCGGGCGCAAGCCCAACACAACCTATTCCGTCACCAAGGCGGGCAGCAAAGCTTTTAAGGAGCATCTGCAAGCGCTGGAAGACTTTTTCAAGAACGCGCCAACAATATAATTTTTTTGAGATATTCACTTTGTAACGCAAAGAACTTTTATTAATAATAGAGATTATGATTTTTGGTATCTGTTTGCTGATATTCCTCTTGCTGGCAGGCGTTTTGATAATAGCGCTGCCTTTGATTAGAAAAATAATTCATAAAATAAAATACAACATGGAAAACAACACTCAAAATCAAAGCGGAGCCAAGTTGTGGCTCAAATTAACGATTATCTTTGCCCTCAGCCTGCTGCTGCTTATCCCGCAGGCGATAATCCAGAATATGGTGGACGAGCGGCGCGGCACGGAGATGGAGGCGAACCTGGAAGTGTGCGAGAAGTGGGGCGGCGGTCTCACGGTGCGCGGACCGGTGCTGTTCATCCCGGGCGACACATCAGCCAACAATGTATACCTACTGCCCGAGGTGCTGGACATCAACGGCGAGGTGGAGACCAAGACGCTGAAGAGGGGCATCTACGACTTCTCGGTCTACGAGTCACCAATGAAGCTGACAGGCACTTTCGCCCTACCCAAGGAGTTGAACGAGGAGCAGGTGAGCCACTTGAAGACGGGTCGGGCTAAGTTGCTCTTCTCAATCAGCGACTTCAAGGGTTTTGTGGATTATCCCACGCTGACCTACGGTGGGGAGCAGGTGGAGTTGCAGGCGGAAGGCATGAAACTGGGCGACGAGGACGCGCTGTCGTGCCCCGTGGAGGTAGCAGAGATAGTGGGCGGGGGCTCGAAAGAGTTTGCGCTGGAGGTGTCGCTGAAGGGGTCGAACTGTATCAGCTTTGTGCCTGTGGGACGCACTACAACACTGCATGTCAACTCAGACTGCACGACACCCAGTTTCGCGGGACGCTACCTGCCCGCCGACCGCGAGGTGACAGACACAGGCTTCACCGCCGACTGGAAGGTGCTGGCACTGAACCGCGACTTCACCCAAGTGCTGAAGAGCCACAAGGAGCTGGCCAGCGTGGGCACGATGGATGTGGAGCTGAAGGTGCCTGTGGAGCAGTACCAGAAGACCACGCGCACCATCAAGTATGCCTACCTCATCATCTTGCTGACCTTTGCCGTGGTGTTCTTGGTTGAGAACCGCCGCCAAACGCCTATACACCCAGTGCAGTACGCCTTGGTGGGCATTGCGTTGGTGCTGTTCTACACACTGTTGCTGGCCTTCTCGGAGCATATCGGTTTTGGCTTTGCCTACCTGGTTGCCGCTGCGATGACGGTGGGGCTTATCTCTACCTTTATCCAAGGGCTGACGAAGCACCGCACCGCCGCACTGGCTGTGGGCGGACTGCTGGCGGTGCTGTATGTATTCATCTATGTCATCATGCAGCTGGAGAGCTACGCTCTGCTGGTGGGCAGCATCGGGGTGTTTGTCATCCTGGCGGTGGCGATGTATGCGTCGCAGAAGATTAATTGGAGGTAAGAACTAAGAAGTAAGGGCGGTAGCCATTCAAACACCTATCAACAGATGAACGAGTTTCGGGCACGGCTGCGGAGTTTCCGCTATGCTTTTGCGGGAATGAGGCTGCTCTTCGGCGAGGAGCACAACGCACGGATTCACGCTACCATCACCGTGTTGGTGGTGGTAGCGGGGATTGTGCTGAGGGTGTCGCCCGTGGAGTGGGGTGTGCTGGTGATATGCATAGGCATGGTGCTGGCGGCGGAGGCGTTCAATTCTGCGATAGAGCGCGTGGCCAATTACCTCACCACCGAGCGCGACGACCGCATCCGCGACATCAAAGACCTTGCGGCAGGGGCGGTGTTGCTGTGTGCCATTGCTGCCGCGATAGTCGGACTGATTGTTTTTGTCCCACACATTGTTTACTGTTATGTCTGAGAAACAAAATATTTGGAAAGTTGTCCAATATGTTTCGGTCGTGTGTGTCATGGTTGCCACGGCGTTGTGCTGGTGGGAGGAGTTTTTGTTTGTCGTCCTGATGGTTTTGGCGGGGTGGCTGCTGCTGCCTATGGTGGTGGTTGTTGTGGTGTCGTGGATTATGAATTTGAAGGTTCGGAAGGCGTTGTTTGTGTTAGATAGTGTTGCCTTGGTCTTTTTGATAGCCTACTTCACCATAGGCAATGCCCAGCAGCGGTGCGATGCCGACATCATGGAACGGCACCTTGCCAAGAAACAGGATGCCATGCTTGCCGCCATCAACTACACTCACCAAGCCCTAGCAAAGGACAGCAAGGTGACCATTGAGTTCCGGCATGGGAGGGTGGAAACATTTTATATCAACAATGGAACCTACTCCGCCATCGATGAGGCGGATTTGCAGCAGAAGATGCGGTTTGTGGGATTGACGAAAGAGGAGATGCGCAATATCCGCCGAATGTTGCGGCAGGCAGGCTGCATCGGCATAACGACACACGCGGATTATACAGAATTGTGGTATCGCCGTGTGGGCTTCGGCCTGTATTTATATCGTTTCTATAATCGCCCAATTCCCGCCGACGAGTGGGACAAGATGGACTGTTCGCTCATTCCCTACAACGACACGGTGGTCTTCGAATATGCTGGTGGAGCCATCGGCGGCATCTGCTTCCCTGGCCGGGAGGAATATCTGGAGGTAAGAAGAAAGAACTAAGAGCTAAGAAGTGGCTGCCGCACCTTTTAGTTTTTACTTTTTTTGAGAGACGCTTTCATGCTTCATGCCTTTGACGGATGTTCGGGCATTGAATTCTTCTGAGACGATTTCTGTCACTGCACCAGTGGCTTTGTTGAGCAGATAGCAGGTGGAGTCTGTGGAGTGGTAGTTTTCACAACAGACAGCCAGCACCACCTCGTCGTCCCAATAGATATTGACGGCAATATAATCATCGTGAATACCGTCGTGGGGTGGCAGCACATAGACCCCTGTTGAGGGGTGATGTGGCACCCTTTTGCACACAGCAAGAGGGTAGTCCCAAGTGTAGTAGTACCCGTCTCCCAAGTCGGTTGTGCCTATCTCGACACAAGCGACGGCCAACAACGTACCGAGTGGCAGGAGAAACAACTTCGTTATTCTTGCTTGAGCTGCCATTTTTCTCTCTTTTTTATGATTGAAAAGATACGATTTTTTATTTACTATCTTTAATATTGATATATTCGAGATATGCGTCGCGGTATTCCTCATAGGCTTCTATCCAGCCTTTGTCCCATATCCGCTCGATGGTGCGGCGGAACTTCTCAGGGTGCTTTTGCTCTATCTCT
>JAFWQP010000011.1 GCA_017509045.1 Bacteroidales bacterium | reverse complement strand
GCCTCATGCCGCCGACAGTGCCTATCGCTACCTCCTGCATGCCTACAAGCAACACCCTTTCCTTTATTATCCCTTGCGCCAGGTGGCACAGCATTTGGGCAAACCATTAAAAGCGAAACCGCCCAAAGGCCCCGACAAGCACACCTATCTGCCACAGCCTGAGATGCCCAACCATTGGTGGACAGACACCACCGTCGACCTCTTCACACCTTGGGAGGAACACGACTGGGAAAACACCTACGCCCGCGACCACACCCTCGGCAAAGCCCACGAGAAAAGTCTTTGCTATCCTTTGGCTGCCGACGGCACCATGCGTTATTTGGAGAATAATCCCTTTAGCGGCGTGGCCATATACCGTATTGAGAACGGACGGCTATATTATTTTCGCTTGGGAGGAAGGGGCTGGAAACTGACAGATGAAGAGTCCTATGCACTTACTGCCGAGGAACTTGACTCGATATCGAATGCAGTGGTAGCGTTCCAGCGTTCCGGACGACCTGATGACGAAAGAGGCCTATATGTCATCGACGGCTCCACCTTCGTATTGGAATATGTCACCGACGGACACTATCACCGCTATACCACCAGCAGTGGTGCTGTACCGCCCCAACTCGAAGCTATCATAGAACTACTTATCCGCAGAAAGAATGATTGATTGTTTGAGGTTTAAAGGGTCTAAAGATTAAATTGATTGCTTAATTGTCTGATTGCTTGATTGCTTGAGTGATTTGACCGCGGCAGCAACTTTCAATTTTCAACTTTCAATTTTCAATTATTGAAACTTTCCTCCCCTAAAACCTTAAAACACTAAAACCTCAAAACACTAAAACCCTCTAAAATGACTGAAGAACCCAAACCCACTGGAAAGACTTACGTCGGCAGCGACGAACTCTATGCCGACGTGCAGCGCACCATGCGGCTCTGTGCCGAGATGAACAGCGGCTACCACACTGAGGCCGAAGTGCGAGAATACCTGCGTGAGATTACCCGCAGCCAAGTGCCCGACACCGTGCGTGTCTTCACACCGCTCAACATCAACTACGGCCCCGGCGTGCGCTTCGGCGACGACTGCTTTCTTAACTTCGGCTGCACATTGCTGGCCATCGGCGGCATCACCATCGGCGACGGTGCCTTTATCGGCCCCCACTGCGTGCTGGCCACCGAGTACCACCCCGAAGACCCCGCCACACGCCACACTCTGCTCACCAAGCCCATCGCCATAGGCCGCAATGCCTGGCTGGGTGCCAACGTCACCGTACTGGCAGGTGTCACCATCGGCGAGAACGCCATCGTCGCCGCCGGCTCTGTCGTCACCAAGGACGTGCCCGCCAACACGGTGGTGGCCGGCACACCCGCCAAAGTGAAGAGGGGCATCCAGTGAGCTAAGGACTAAGAAGCAAGAATTAAGAAGTTTAGCGGGTGCCACTTACTTCATAGTTCTTACTTCAAATGAAGCCTTGCTTCCTCTGTATTCAAACCATTATCGCTTCTCCCGCACACCGAATTTGAGCCATTCGTACTGCGGATGGTGTGCTTTGGCGGCCATGCGAATGCAAAGCAATCGAATACTGGGAATACTTACTCATTTGGTTCGATTTTGTAACTGTTTTTTCAGCATTCGGGGCATGTCTCTGTAACGTATTCCGACCATCATGGTAAGTGTCTTCTGCATAGTGACAAAAGCCGCAAAGAATATGAGGATGCCCAATACATAGTCGTCCCAAGTGGCAAGGTGGTTGCTGGCGAGATACACCAGAAGGGAAATACCAGTTGCGGCCTCGAGCCAAGCCGTGACCATTCCGGGGGTATACATTCTCTTTAAACGGAATATCTTGATACCTACAGTGTGTACCAGACCTTCGAAAATACCAAAAGTGGCAATAGACACAGCGAACATTGCAGTATCGTCGAAGATGAACGGTACAAGGGTTATTGATATCAACAGAATGCTTGTGGGTATACGGCTTGCCCTGCGCAGGTCGTCGGTCAGTTCTTTGTCAATAAGTCTTGCAATCAAATCAACGAAGCCACCAGGATATACGCCTTCTTCCCATTCATGCAGGATGAAGAGGAAATTGAACACCACCACGAATCGCTGCACTGCAGAAAGGCCGTCCATCATAGAGGTTATCACCATAAAGAGCATGGCAAGCACTGTATAAATCTCCAGTGCATAATGTTTGATAAATTTACCCATATCTTTTATTTTTTTTATGTTTTACACATTATGAGATTGTTTGCGCCATAGCGTGGCAATGCCGTGTCTGACATCGAACTCATCGGCCTGGTACTGTGCAAAGCCGAAGGTGGTCTTGCGACTGCGGCAGGTCAGGATGGGGAGCAGGATCATCACAACCGAGGCAAAGGGGAATGCCACTATAGGACCCCACCAGTAGTAGTGTGGCACATCGAAATGGGTGGCGACATACCAAAGATAATACACACCCATCGGCAGCATGACGAAAAGAGCTGACAGGCATCCTGGCGAGTACCATGCTTTGAGCGAGATGTTCAGCTTCAGGCAGTGCATCAGCACCTGCGACATTGTGAAGTAGGCAATGAATATGCCCAGCCAAAGGCAGTTGTGGCAGAAAATGCCGATGATATAGAGCGTATAGGCAAGGAATGTGTTGACAATCGTAGCACTAAGTTCATTCAGCGGATAACGGTTTGACTCCTCTTTCTCGCCAAAAAGTCCTCGGTTGAGGGCTGCCGGGAAACCGCCGGGGAACACATACTCCTCGAACTGGTGAAAAAGCAATGTCATAAAGAGTAGAATCATCAACCTCTGTGTGGTGGGAATAAAGTTGGGTGTCAGGCCGACAAGGAAAGCCAGCAGTACGAAAAGTAAGCCTCCAATAGCTGACCAGTACCTGCAATAGAATCTGAATACTTTCATAATCAAAAACTTTTTATGTTATTAAACATGTTTTTACGGTTGCAAAATTATTACCAATCTGAGGAATAAAAAGCTACTATACAAGACAAAAATGTCCTAATCCTCAACTCGGCGTGCAATAAACGAAGAGATAGCACGTTATTATAGCATAAAAACTCAATAAAGATGGCGATAAGGGATCTCGACACAGAGAAAATAACCACCGAGCTCTCCCACCACGGTTTCCGGCGTGTGGGTGAATACGGATTTAACTTCAGGGTTCCCTTGCAGAAAAATCTCTCTTTCTTCCTCGAAGGCCAACCCTATCGTCTTGCCGAAGGCCGACTTTTGATAGTGCATCACGGAACAATAGATTTGGAACTCGACTTAGAAGGACACCATTTAGAGTCTGGCGACATTGCCCTTGCAATGCCCGACACGTTGGCTATGGCTAACGAAATTGGCATTGATTGTGTTGTTAGCATGGTGACTTTCCCCCGAATGCCGAATGCGGGCAGGCAACAGGAATGCTTTGTGGCGCGTTGCGATGAGAACACCCAATTGCGCATAGATAAATATATCGACCTGATTGTCCTACAAGCGAAACGAGGGAACGCCCCTACAGACATTGTGGCACGCCTATTTGACTCCCTGATTCTCGATGTGCAAAGTCTAAGTTCCGAAACAACCCCGGCACAAAATGAATCCTTTATGCATCGCTTTTTGCAACTCCTCTCACAAGAAGGGAGAGTGAAGCATCCCATCGACTTTTATGCCGACCGGCTATGTGTCTCTGCGGGATATGTAAGCACTATGGTGAAACGGCATAGCGGAATGACAGCTTTGCAGTGGATTGACCGTGCTTTGGTGCGGGAAGCCAAGGTACTGCTGCACCACACGCAGATGCCAGTGGCCGAGGTTGCCGAAACGCTCGGCTTCTCCACCCCCTCATTCTTCATCCGTTTCTTTCGGCAACAGACCGGCATAACCCCCTTGCAGTTCCGAAAACGAGTATAAAAACACTCTGAATGTGTTAACGTGTTAATGTGTGAATGTTTGAATTATTGCTTGAATACTTGAATGTGTAAATGCTTGAATTATTGCTTGAATGCTTGATTGTGTAAATGCTTGAGTGAAAAAACTCAAACAATCAAGCAATCAACAGGTTTACGAATTTGCACATTAATGAAATTTTTTTCGTATATTTGTAAACGAAAAACAGGATATGTACATACTGTCAAACCCCTGTTTTTCCGCTTGGTAGAGCGGACAACTCCACATGGTTTTATTAACAAAAACACAACAAGACATGAAACAAAACATGCGGGGATTCTATTCCACAATGAAGAAATCAATGATTTGGGCAATATGCCTGTTGAGCCTTACCGCCTGCGCTCAAAGAAACGGTGGAGAGGATAAACCAAACGACAAAGGTCCACGCTTCGGAGGTGGAGGCATGATGATGAACTCTAAAGAGAACGATTCTTTGTTTGTCGCCTTAAAGAACGAGACCTTGGGGAAGTTCCGGCAGTTCACTTTC
>JAFWQP010000107.1 GCA_017509045.1 Bacteroidales bacterium | reverse complement strand
GTAGCCGTCCGTACCGCTGGCAATCATAGCGCGGGCAATAGCCTCATTGCCCTTCATCAGTTTAAGTTCTTTTGCCATGTTATTGTTCTTTTTTCTTGTTTAACATTTGACTTTGTAGACGGAAATCACGCCGTCCGGGCACACGATAGCGCAGCTGGCGCAACCGATGCAGTTGTCGTTTACGACATGGGTGTAGTTATAACCCTTGCCGTTTACATTCTTCGATAACTCGATGCAGTGCATCGGGCAAGCTTCGAGGCATACGCCACAGCCCTTGCAGTGCTCGGTATCGATTACGATTTGTCCTTTAAATGCCATAGTATTAGATTTATATGATTAATAATTACAGTAAAGTCCTTACTTTTGTCGGATTTGCAAAGATACAACTTTTTTTTGATACAAATAAATAATTTTTTTTATAATTCCACAAAACACCCTGCCCGACGCTCTCAAACACCCGGTAATCAAGAAAGGAGTTGCCGCCTTACGACACGCAACTTCCTACAAATCACTCATCTCGCACTTCGCCTTGCGGCCTACCGACGCTCCACCACCAGTTTGCGCGTGGCTGAGCCTTTTGCAGTGTTCAGTGTCACATAGTAAATGCCATCAGCAAGCTCCTGCGTACTAATCTTTTGGTTTGTACCACTCATAGTATAGCGTCTTACCGTCTTGCCTGCCACATCGGCAACCACCAGCACCCCCTCCACGGCCTCGTCGCAACTCACCACCACATAGCCGTCGGCAGGATTCGGCACCAACCGCAACCCTCCGCCGTCCATAACCTCTCCGATGCCGTTCTGCGACACGAAGATACCCACGAACGACGTATCCTGCGTCACCACCACCCATCGCGGATTGGCGGTGTCGCCGTCGCTCCAATGGGCAAATCTGTAACCTCTCCATCCCTCAGCCCGTATCTTTGCCGTGTCCCCCTCCTCATATATTCCCGCGCCATACACGCTGCCATGCTCCGCGTCGTTGCTTTCCAAGTCCAGCCTATACTGCTCCGCCGCCCTAAAATAGGCGGTAAACGACGTGTCCTGTGTCAGCAGCACTGCCCTCGGGTTGGTCGTGTCGCCGTCGTTCCAGCTTACAAAGCGGTAATGCTCCAGCGGCAACGCCTCGATATACTGGGTCGACGAGTCGGGGTAGAAGCCCTCGCCACTCACCGTGCCCATGCTGTCACTATCTGTATGTAGCTGTATCAGCCTGTCGCCAGTCAAGATGGCGTTGAATACCCCATATATGGCTCTCATTCCCGGCGCCCACATGCCATCTAACGAGCCTGAAATGTTCATAAACATTGCTGAATTATTTAGCCGGCTACGTGCCCTAACACCCACATAAATCGTCGGTACTCGCTGAAAGTGGTGAGGCCATGGCGGACCAAACGCACACGCGTTGTTCTTAAAAGTCCCTGCTATAAAGAAATGCCCATCCACCGTCACGGGCTCGTCGAACATGGCTTCATACAACCAGCAATACATATATCCATACGATGTGTCGACGAACCTTTTCAGCTTGAACACTTTCGGAGTTGCCGTATCCCAACGCACCGAGTCCAGCAGTTTCATCCTCGCCGTATCCATTATAGGATATAAAACCACGGGCGCCGAGTCGCGCTCAAGCAGGTACATATACTCTGGCAGACGCTCTAGGCTGTCATATATTTCGCCAAGGGGGCTAGTACACCGCGACGCAGAGTCCTTGAAAATCATACATGCCAGCCCTTTCACCCGTATGGGCCTGTCAGTATAATAATTTTTCCCCACATACGATCTTGTTGGATCATCCGAATAAGCATAATAGTTACCCGCTTCATTCAAACAGATCATATGTGTGTATATACTATCGTATTGATTGAACTCATCCGTCTCGTCATACCACTCCATATAGAAATAGTTCTCAGCACGCTGATACACGGTGTCGGGCACCTGTCCCACCACCCCCGTTGCCATCACCGTCAGGACGGCTACCAATAACAAATACTTTTTCATGGCCATATCTTATTTCATTCGGTTTCGTCATTCTCCTCACTATCTAAATAATTCCGTTAAGAAGTTTCCTACACGTTACGCTGACATCGAAATAGTTCACCCCGCGCTCCTGCTCCCTCCAGGACACTGGTTTGACGGCTTGTCTGTATCCCCATTCGCAGAGATACTTTATCTCTGGGTAATAATCATCCTTAGGGTAGTAAGTTACATGGTCGGTTTCGAAACAGCTATTCTCGAAATTGGGATACACGTAATCAACATGCTGCGTCATTTCCGTGATTTTTTTGAAGCTGGTCGTCTGATAACCGCCCATGACGATGTTGGTTAAGTTCCGGCGGTCGAGCGACTGCACCCTCACCCCGCTGCAGCGCAGATAGGGCACACCGTATGTCGGGTCTCCCAATGTTGGATAATACACCGTGCCATCCGGAGTCCCTTGGCTGCGGGTCAGGGCCGCCACCACATTGTTCTTCGGTATTCGCACCATATCAAGCAACTTTGAGCCGACACCATCAGTGAATGCCAGAACAGTGTCTACTTGAAACTCGTTACTCAACGACAGCATAACCACACCCTCTGTACCGTCGCTGTCACGCCCGTTGTATGCCAAGCAAAAACGCCAGCCAGCCAAAGCACATAGCTTAATCGTCATATCGCCTGTATGCCATCCCGTATGAGGACTCCCACACAAGGATTGCACGTTGTGCTGAGCTGCCGTCTCTACACTCGAAACGCTGGCATAGTCCGCCCCAAACCCCCAATTCGAAGACGAATGGACATTGAAAGTCCAATGTCTGACATCCGAGGCATCACCGTCGCTGCACCTGTTGTACGAAGCCATATAGAACTTCCCTCCCACATTAACAATGTCTGCAAACACTATATCGCTGACATTATTTATAACTGCGACCGACTGCGACCAACTACTGCCCGCCTTCACCAACTCAGCCACACATGCCGTAGTCCGGTCATCACATACCCCTACCGTGGACACCACCACATCGCCCGTGGCTGCGTTCTGACCTACCGCCATTTGGTACAACTCGTAAGTGTTATCGACCTTATTATAGCGGATCGTCACATTCTGCAACAAGGCGTCGGCCACAGAGAAGTAGCCCCAAAAACCTTGTGTGCTTTCTATTATTGGCATTCCTGTCACCATATCGTATTCCACAGACCTCATCCTTCCACAAAAATAGCAGTAGTCGCCAAATATCTGCATGTCGTTCACGTTGCAAAACGAGGTACGGGAAGGTATCTCATCGGGGAAGTCAGTTGAAAATCGCAACACTGGTCCGCCTGGTTTCTTGCAAATAGTGAAACAATGGGTCGACGAATCGTTTTGGTTTCGAAAATGGGTCACAAAGTGAGTGTTTTTATAATTGCGGGTTATCACTTGGTCACCTCCCGGAAATGGAAATTCCATCTGTACGCTTGCCGTCGCCAACTCTATATCTTGTGCATCTAGGGTTCCACCCACAAAAAGCGCGACTACAATCAATAATATTTTCTTCACCTTCATCGAAAAAAAAATTCAAACATCTAACACCAAAATAATTACGACACATTGTCAAACACACACAACCAATGCAAATATACACTTTTTTTTTTAACAAAAGGTATTTTTACAACCAATATCTATTTTTTAAAGCACTCAATCAACTTCATAGTTCTTACTTCTTTCTTCCCCCATTCCTCCCTCTTTTCTTCGCCTCCGGGAGCGAAGCCAGAGCGAAGGCAGAGCGAAGGCAGAGCGAAGGCACTCCGTGAAAACGAATCCGAGATTGGCCATTTCCCGACCGTTTTCGAATGCAAAGATAGTGCGGAATAACGACATGGCAAACTTTTTCGAGCAAAAAAAGTCACTTTTCCCACTTTTAAAAAAAAGAGGGTCTCATGGGTGGCAAAAGAGGGTCTCTTTGGGTCACAAGGAAAATACCAGAAATGGGTAAGGAAGACCGTTTTCAGCTGTCGCGAAGGTTACAAAACGATAATCTGAAGTATTCACAAAGCAGTACATCACCTAAAACACATAAACAAAACTATATCAATACAATAGCAAACATATTACCATTATTATAAGGGGAATGTGAATTCACATTTTTCACATTCATAATTTGTCAAATAACTGATATTAATATTGTTACAGAGATGTGAAATGTGAAATGTGAAATGCAATGTGTTTTCTTTTTTGCAATATGGGCTATAATATAATAATATAATAATAAATTATTATATTATTATATTATAGAACCTTCTAAATGACCAAAAACATACGCATTTCACATTTCACATTTCACATTTCAAAATGAAGACATTTTTCCCAATGCCATAAATCAACAGATTGCGTTTTCGGATGTTGCTTTCTCTTTTTCATAACTTGTTGAAAACTCTTTTTTCGTAATTGGGAATAAAGTTGTATTTTTGCAGTTTGAAAATCCCCACACACTATGGCGACAGAAGAAGATAACATACTGCCACTGAACAACTCAGCAGACTATAACGACGAGAGCATCGTCCACCTCGAAGACATGGAGCATATACGCCTGCGCCCCGGTATGTATATCGGCAAGCTGGGCGACGGTTCGTCGCACGACGACGGCATCTATGTGCTTATCAAGGAGGTGATAGACAACGCCATCGACGAGTTTGCCTCTGGCTTTGGCAAACGGATAGATATGTCCATCAACTTTGCCGAGCGCAAGGTGAGCATCCGCGACTACGGCCGCGGCATACCCCTTGTGGCTATGATTGACGCGGTGAGTAAGCTCAACACGGGTGCCAAATACGACAGCAAGGTATTCCAAAAGAGCGTGGGCCTGAACGGTGTGGGTACGAAGGCAGTGAACGCTCTGTCGAGCTATTTCAAGGTGCAGTCGTTCCGTGAAGGCAAGACACACTGGGCAGAGTTTAGCGAGGGCAAGGTGACTTTCGACAGCGGCATCGTGGAGTACACCGCCGACGACCCCTTTATGGCGACAGGTACGCTGGTGGAGTTTGTTCCCGATGCGAAGCTGTTTGGCAACTACCACTTCATCAACGAGTATGTGGAACGTAGGGTGTGGAACTACTGTTATTTGAACCGCGGACTGACCTTTTATTACAACGACAAACGCTACTATTCCAAAAACGGCCTGCTGGACCTGCTAGAGCACAACATGGAGGGCGAGCCGCTCTACCCCATCATCCATATCAAGGACGAGGATTTTGAGGCGGCATTCACCCATGTGAACGGGCAGAACAGCGACTATTACTACAGCTTCGTCAACGGTCAGCACACCACCGAGGGCGGCACGCACCAGAGCGCCTTCCGCGAGGGCTACGCCCGTGTGGTGAAGGAGTTTTACAACAAGAAGGAGTTCGCGCCCGAGGACATCCGACAGGGGTTGGTGTGCGCCCTGTGCATCAGAATACAGGAGCCTGTGTTCGAGGCTCAGACCAAGACCAAGTTGGGCTCGACCCACATGGCGCCAAACAATAAGGACGGCAGCAACGACAGCCCCTACTTGAAGACATACGTGCTGGACATACTGAAACGACACCTCGACAACTATCTGCACATGCACAGCGACACCGCCGAGGTGCTGCTAGACAAGATATTGCGCAACGAGAAGGAGCGCAAAGCCATTTCGGGTATCAAGAAACTGGCAAAAGAAAGCAGCAAGAAGGCAAGCTTGAACAACAGCAAGTTGCGCGACTGCCATGTGCACTACAACAGCAACCACGAGCGGAGGTTGGAGAGCACCATCTTCATCACCGAGGGTCTGTCGGCATCGGGCTCTATCACCAAAAGCCGCGACGTGGAGACACAGGCGGTGTTCAGCCTGCGAGGCAAACCGCTGAACACAGTATCGTCCGGCAAGGCGGAGGTGTACAAAAACGAAGAATTGAACTTGCTGCACAATGCCCTAGACATCGACGACGGCATGGAGAACCTGCGCTACAACAACGTGGTTATCGCCACCGATGCCGATGTGGACGGGATGCACATACGTCTGCTACTGCTGACATTCTTCCTGAAGTTCTACCCCGAGCTGGTACGCCAAGGGCATGTATATATATTACAAACCCCGCTGTTTCGCGTGCGCAACAAGCAGAAAACTACCTACTGCTACAACGACGAAGAGCGCATTGAGGCTATCAACAACACCAGCAACGCCGAGATTACCCGATTCAAAGGTTTGGGTGAAATATCGCCCGACGAGTTTAAGGGCTTTATCAATCAGGACATGAGGCTCGACCCCGTGTTGCTGCACAAGGATTTCGACACACAGGGGGTGCTGCGATTCTACATGGGGACAAACACCGCCGAGCGCCGCGACTTTATCATGAAGAACCTGCGCGTGGAGGACGATGAGAGCATATTGGTGATTTAAGAATTAAAAATTAAAAATTAAGTAGGCTTCTATTTATCAAGAATTTGTAAATTTCACGCTTTGAATCTAATCAGAATTCAAGACTATAATTGCAAGCAATTAATAGAACCCACCTTAAGAGTTTGTAGACAGCCGACTCGCATTATTTAGAGCATTCAAGGCTTTCCCAATCAGAGGCATCAACATCGACATCGAAGGTGTGGCCGGGCGAGGCAAAGAGGTATTGCCATGTGCGGCTTTCCCCTTTCTGAAAGTGGTAGATATAGCCGCTATAGGAGCAGATGGCCTCGACAAAAAGTAGTTGTTTCTTAGCACGGCCAACAACATTACCAAAAAGAGGGTCTTGGACGGTAAAGGCATACCTCTCCCCTTTCACCCTGAATGTCATGATAGGACCTTGAGTCAGCTTGAGCTGTGTGAACTCGTCCCATCTGACAAAGAGATTGCGCCGCGAAAGGGGACCTCGGAAATCTTCCGTGCTGACATGCGAAATGTACATCCCCTCCTTTGTCAGCGCTATCGCGTAGCGGCGAAAAGCCAGCACATAGGGGACACACCATCCCCCATTAACTATCAGTATGACCAGCACTGTCTTCAGAACATCTATATCGGATAAGACGAGTATTAACCACGCAGACACCAGAGTGAGAATCGCCACCCACCAACCAATATTCATCATCTGATTGCGGAATACCTTGTTATCGGGATTGCGGAGCAGCTGCTTCACCGCTGATTTGTCCAACTGTCGGAGCATGGCTTGGGAATGTGTAAATGTGTGAATGCGTTAATGTGTGAATCATTTGACTAACGAATTAACGTTGTACAAGGTGAGAGCAAAGTGAGCTTGCTCGCTATGCCGAGCCGAACAACGTCACAAAGTAACACCTTAACGAATTAACGAATACTAATTCATTTTAATTAGCCGCACATAGTCGAGCATGGCACGGTTGATGCCTTGGGCGTTCATGTTCTCGTTGTCGGGCTCATAGGATAGTACTAGGGTGTTGCTGCCCTTCTTCAACGAAACGCGCACCGCGTTGCTGTAGCCCCAAAGTGTCCAGAGGTCTTTGCCACGCTGGGGGAAGAGGAGTGTGCCTGCCTTGCTGCCGCCCACGCTGAGAGTGCGAACGGCGCACATATCGGCATCGGTCAGGTTGTTGCTGCCGTTGGCATAATGGATGTCGAGCAGATAATCGCCATCGGCAGGGGCGTCAATCTTCATTTCGATACGGGGGTTGACCTTGGTGGCAATCTCCACGGCACCGCTGCCCGTATAGCCCTTGCAGGGCGAGAACTGAGTGGCGGCGGCAAAGCGGGTCATGTCATAGCGCAACTCATTGTCGTAGTTGTAGTAGGCGACTGGTTCGCTGGCAAAGCTCTCATTGCCATCCTCGTCCACGGCAATCACCTGGTATTCGGTATAGGTATTGGCGACGGGGATGTCGAAACGGTTGCCGTTGACAAAACGTTCGGGCTGGGTGGCGATGACCTTACCGTCGCGCACAATCTTATATTCCTTGGCATTAGACACCTGACGCCATGCCAGGCGGGTGCTTCCGTCGAGATAGGCCTGCGGAGTTTCGGGCGAAGTAACAACAGGCTGGTTGTTGACACGGTCGAGATTGGAGAATACGTTGTTCATCACCAGTTTGACCGTGTGCCGCCCCGTCAGAGAAGCGGGCACAGTGGCAACGGGCTGGCGTTTACCGTCGATATAGCAGGCAGAGACCTTGTCGCCATAGCCTTGCACGGTGATGTCGAGCACAGCCTTGCGATACTTGAAGTTCTTGAGCGTCTTGGTGCCAGCCCAAGGAGTGGGGACGCAAGGACGGAAGTTGATGCCCTCCTCCTCGAAATTGATACCCACCAACACACGGTGCACCACGCTGAGGTTGCCGGCAATGCTCCAAAGCATGCTGGGGGAGTTCATAGCAGTACGGTAGTCGCCAGTTTCCGCCACGAAGTTTTCCTGATTGGTGGCAAACAGAGCTGCCGGACGATAGATGGAGGCAATGCTATGGCTGACCGACAACGAGTTGCCTGTCAGAGCCGAAGCCCACATCCAATAGGCCTGCACAAAGGGCCACACAGCGTTGTTGTGGTAGGGGTAGATGTTGGGGATCTGTGGCGAGAAACAGGGGGTGCCAAAAGGTGTCAGCGCGAGAGATGCGACAATACGTTTGGCACGAGCAGGCTCGGCAATGCCGAAAAGGATGCAGAGTGCCTCGCCCAGAGTTTCGCTGCGGGGTGAGACAATCAAATTACCACGACCATACAGATACTGTCCGTAATAGCCTCTTTCTTCGATCCATAGATAGTTGTTGATACCGTCCTTGATACGGTCGGCCATGCGCGAGAAGTGGGACGAAGCATCGTAATCGCCACACAGCTGCGCCATGCGAGCCACGATTTGATTGGCACGGAAAAACAAGGCGTTAGTGCCCAAACACTCCGACATGGCTATGTCGGCAGGCTGCATCCAACGAGGATAGCTCTCTTCACGCCAGTCGAGGAACGATGACTCGCCTTTGAACATACCCGTAGTGGGGTCGTAGGCCACTGCCTCATCCTGCATAAGGGTTTTGCTGGCGATGCTATAGCACTGTTTCATCCACTGCACATCACCAGTCACAAGATACATTTGCCAAGCTGCCAACACCCACACTGCATGGTCGGTCGACACCGGCCAAGAGCCGCCCGTGCCTGTGTCCTGCAGGATTCTGCCATTGCGCACACGCTTCATCAGGCTGGTACGAGTGACATTGGGGTTCATATACGAAAGAGCCAGCAGGGAGCTGTAGCTCACATCGCGCGTCCACACACCGCCCCACAGTTGGCCTGTACGCCAAGTGCTGTCCGACTCAATCAAGCCGCTCATCTCATCAATGGCAAGGTTGTAAAGCGTCACACCGATAGGCACATCGCACGAAAAAGTGGGATACCGACCCGGTTTGCGTTTCTGCAGCCAGCTACGCTTCTCAAACGTGCTGGTGATGGCATTGTCGGCCACAATGCTGGCGTGCTCCTCCGCCTGCTCCACCTTGCGGGAATAAATAGTGAAAGCATCCGACTGATAAATTGGCAAATCTTGTGCCACGGCAGCGACAGCCGCCAGCATAAAGCATATAATAAAGAGTTTCTTTGTCATGTTCAACATGTTGCAAACAATTGTCGTCAACAATAACTTTTGCAAAGATACATAAAAATAAGGAATCAAAGCACCGAAAAATCAAAATTAACAAATCGAAACAATAAAAAAACAAAAAAAATGTGTAATTTTGCAAAGTGAAGAGTTTTCCCAACACACCCACATATCAAACACCAACCACTATGGACAACAATATTTTAGAAGACCGTATTGCCGACATCCTGTGCGATGTACTCGACGACCCCGAAGTTTATCAGGACTGTGTGCTAGGCATCAACAAGAAGACCCTCGAGGTAGTGCTTGAAAATCCAAAAAAACTTTCCAAGGACTTCGACACTTTCGCCCTCAACAACTTTATGACCAACAACGACGAAGGCGACGTCGACCTCGACCTATCGGAAATAAGCTACGTAGCCAGCCGCTTCGACCACATCCAATAGGCCGAAATGACCATCGAGTCGCATCCCCTACAGCCCTTCCTGCCACCGCAGGCACGGCTGTTGATGTTGGGCAGCTTCCCGCCGCCCAAACAACGGTGGTGCATGGATTTCTTCTACCCCAACCGCACCAACCAGATGTGGGAGATATTTGGGCTTGTATTCTTTGGCGATAGCCAGCACTTTGTTGATGGGAAAACCTTCCGCAAGGAGGAGATAATAAAGCTGCTCGTGGAGCAGGGCATTGCCATCTTCGACACCGCCTACCGTGTGCGCCGACTTCGCGACAACGCCTCCGACAAGTTCCTCGAAGTGGTAGAGAAAACCAATATTCCCGCACTGCTCGAACAAATACCCCTCTGCACCGACATTGTCTGCACCGGTCAGAAATCAGCCGAAACCCTTTGCGAAGACTACGCCGCTCCCCTACCCCGCCCAGGCGAGAACGTGCCCATCACCATAAATACCAACCAGGGTACCCCGCGCCAATTACTATTATGGCGCATGCCCTCCTCCTCTCGCGCCTACCCCATGAAACTCGAAGAGAAAGCCCGCTTCTACCAGCGCATCTTGCTTCGTACACCTTAGCCTTACACAAAGAACAGACTCACCCCGGCCACGCTGATAAGTGCGCCAAGCACCTCGCGAGGCGTTACCTTTTGGTGGAACAGCCATGCGGCAGGGGCGATAATGAATATGGGGGTCAGAGCCATCAGGGTCTGGGCGATGCCGGTGTTGGTGTACATCGTAGCCAACAGCGACATGCTCACGCCCACAAAGGGGCCGAACATCATAGAACAGAAGGCGCACAACATCGCCTTGCGGTCGTGTATGGCGTGGCTCAACTGCTGCTTGCCTCCCTTAGTGAAAAGAAGCAATGCCACCGAGAAGCCGATAATGCCCATGATGGCGCGTATCATCGTGGCGGCAAAAGGCATCGACAACGATAATGGGATATTCAGCACAGCCTCCGCAGGCACGCTGTCGGGCGTCAAGCCGTGCGCCAAAAGTGAAGCGTTGTAGTGTTCCAAGCCCATCTTGCTCAGCACCAACCCTATTCCTTGTCCCACACCGGCACCGCAGCCGTACAGCACTCCTTTCGGCGACAGTTTCAGCCGCCACGTTCCAGCCGACTTCTCACCCTCTTTTCCTTCTTCCGTGGGGGACTGTTTCGACAGCACCGACATCCCGATGCCCACCAACGTCACCGCCATGCCCAGCAATGCCAACGGACCCATTCTCTCACCCAGCAACAGAAAACCCGTCACCGCAGCCGTAGGTGCAGAAAGCGTCATAAAGAGCTGACCAAAGCGCGACCCAATCAAGATATAGCCCTTAAACAAGCAGTAGTCGCCCAACACATACCCCACTACGCCCGACAGCAGCAGCCAAAACCATGTACTTCCGTCGGCATAACGAGGATAAGGAACTCCCAACGTCAGCCACAGCGTCAGCGCCAGTGCCACCAGCGACATCGCCATACGGCACACATTCAGCGGCAGCGACCCGATACGTTTCGACGCCACCTCGGCAAACAGCGCAGTCACCGTCCACGACAGCGCCACACAGATAGAAATTATCTCGCCCTTGAACACGACCTTAATAATTGAGAATTGAGAATTGAGAGTTGAGAATTATCCGGGTGCGGCAGCCAACTCTCAATTCTCAATTCTTAATTCTCAATTCCCAACACCTGCTCCGTGTGGTTCTTAGTGTCCACCTTGCCGATGGCATCAGCTATCACGCCGTTCTCGTCGATGACGTAGGTGGTGCGCAACGTGCCCTCGGTCTCCTTGCCGTACATCTTCTTCTTGCCCCACGCCTCGTAAGCCTTTAGGATGGTCAAGTCGGTATCGGCAATCAGATGAAACGGCAGCTCATACTTGGCAATAAACCGCTGATGCGACGCCGCCGAGTCGCGGCTCACGCCCAGCACCTCATAGCCCAGTGCTAGGAAACGCTCATAGTTGTCCCTCAGGTCGCAAGCCTCGGCGGTGCAGCCGGGCGTACTATCCTTGGGGTAGAAATAAAGCACCAGTTTCTTGCCAGCAAAATCGCTCAACTTCACCATGTTGCCATTCTCGTCGTAGCCCTCGAAATAGGGCGCAGGAGTTCCAATTTGTAGCATATAATATGTATTGATATCTTTTTTCTAAAACCCTATAACGTAGTTTCCACAACATTATTGCCCTCCCAGAATAATGTTTTGCCCCCCATCGCCACACCTACCCCACCCCTGAGACGGCTCCTCGTCGCTTCCTTACTTATCCTATCGTTATACCTTAGTTATACTTTAGTTATACCTTAGTTATACTATTATATATAGAATAACTAAGGTATAACTAAAGTATAACTAAGGTATAACGATAGGATAAGTGAAGAAGGATGGCAAAGAGAGGGAGGGTGAAGGAAAATTGATATTTCAGAAATTGTTCGTATCTTTGTATTTTGAAAAAAAATGTGCGGGGCTTGTAACATTTCGGTCGCTGCATACGACTATTCAAGGCAAAGACCCAGAAACTGGGCCGACAATAATGAGAAAATAAATGTCCGACACAGAGAAGTTGAAACAATATGACCAGCTGATAACCAACCACAAAGGGTTGATTATAAAGGCATGTCAGACTTATTGTCGCTACGACAGCGAGGCGGCACGCGACCTCTACCAGGACATCGCATTAGAAATATGGACGCACATGGACAATTTTAGAAAAGAAAGCTCCGAAGCCACATGGATATGGCATCTGGCGGTGAACACCGCAATCGACAAGCTGCGAAAAGAGCAGCGAAGACCGATGCTGGTTTTAGGAGTGCCTCTGCCGGAAAGAGGCACCGAGGAGCGTCCACGGCGCATTGACGACCTCTATGAGGCGATAGCGCACCTCAATTCCGACGACCAACGGCTGGTTAACGCCCGACTGCAGGACTACAGCTACGAGGAGATTGCCAAAGAGACGGGCGTGAGTGAAGGG
>JAFWQP010000106.1 GCA_017509045.1 Bacteroidales bacterium | reverse complement strand
CCGCCCATGTTCACGAGGCCGTCCTTCTTGGCGCTCATGGTCATGCTGTCGGCATAGGAGAACATCTCCTTGCAGATCTCGCGCAGGGTCTTGTCGGCATAGCCTTCCTCGCGGGTCTTGATGAAGTAGGCGTTCTCGATGAAGCGGGCGCTGTCGATGTTGACGGGCACGCCGTATTTGTGGCAGAGTTCGCAGGTCTCGCGGATGTTCTTCATGCTGACGGGCTGGCCGCCGACGGTGTTGTTGGTGACGGTGAGAACCATGAAGGGGACGTTGCCTTTGTTCTCTTGCAGCACCTTCTCCAGCTTCTCAAGGCTGACATTGCCTTTGAAGGGGACTTCGAGCTGGGTGTCGTAAGCCTCGGGGACGGTGACGTCGATAGCGAAGGCTTTGCGGCTCTCGATATGGCCCTTGGTGGTGTCGAAGTGGGCGTTGCCGGGCACAATCATACCGGGTTTCACAAGGTAGCTGAACAGCACGTTCTCGGCTGCACGGCCCTGGTGGGTAGGAATGACATAGTCAAAGCCGGTAATCTCGGTGATGGTGTCCTTCATGTGATAGAACGAGCGGGCGCCGCCGTAGCTCTCGTCGCCCATCATCATCGCGCTCCACTGGCGGTCGCTCATGGCACCGGTGCCAGAGTCGGTCAGGAGGTCGATGTAAACGTAGTCGCTCTTCAGCATGAAGATGTTCTGGTGGGCTTCTTCGAGCCATTTTTCGCGCTGTTCGCGGGTGGATTTCTTAATGGGTTCGACCATTTTGATTTTCCACGCTTCTGCAAATGGAAGTTCCATAATTATTATATTTTTTAATGATTATTAATAAAAATTGATTGCCAAAATATGCTTTTTTGCCCCTAGGGGTAAAAATAAAACGACCACGGAGAGCAGGCTCAATCCATGGTCACAAAACAGTCATAAACATCTCTTTTCTTAATGTTTAAGAAAAGGATACGAGGGCTTATGTGTAGACTGTTTGTATTCATATTTTGGAATTGCAAAAATACGCATTTTTTTTTAAACGGTGAAAAATATTTTGGTAAAGACCGTCAATAAAAGAAATGACCGCTCATTTTTGTCTTCTTTTCTCGAGTTTGAATAGTATTCGCTCGAGATAGTACACCAACTGATACGCCCACTTGTGGTTTCGAATTCGGCGCATCATCATAATATCCTTGATGTATTTGTCGTAATCGGATAGAAAACACGGGGGAACTGTGTCGGACAAAACCAATCTTCGTTCCCTATCCCGTAGAGTTAAATTAGTTTCACTGATACCCGTCATGTCAAAGATTGAAACGTTTGTGTCGACAATTACGGGTTTAATGCCATTCATGGCAACCACCTGCATAAACCATTTCCAGTCGGAAACAATCTTAAGGGACTCATCGTATAATCCATATTTATCGAAAAGAACCTTTTTAATATAGGAAGACGGGTGGTCGAGAGACGAGGTGTAAAATCTTAGAAACGAGTAATTATCGCTGATGGGATTTATATAAATAGAGCCATCAGGCATCCGCTTGTACATTCGTCCTATGAGTATATCGGGATGGTTGTTCTTCTCTATTTCACTGACCATTCCCGCCACCACATTGTTATCAAAGAGAATGTCCCCGCTATTGAGAAAATGCAGGTATTCGCCGCTGGCCTTCACAATTCCTTTGTTCATGGCATTATAGATGCCCTTGTCGGGTTCCGACAGCCAGTTGATAGGGCGTGTCTCGGCATACCTTTTAATCGTATCCACACTGCCATCGGTGCTGCCACCATCTACTATGACGTACTCAAAGTCCTCGTAGGTCTGGGAAACCACGCTCCGAATGGTTTCTTCCAGTCCTTTATTGTTATTCCAATTAATGGTGATGATGGATAGTTTCATGGCGGATATACATTTAAAAAAAGCAGAACCCTCGTTCTGCTTCACAAGCTTCAATGCTTGCGGAAAGGAAGGGATTCGAACCCTTGAAGCGCTTTTAACGCTTACTCGCTTTCCAGGCGGGCCTCTTCAACCACTCGAGCACCTTTCCGTTGGTTAAATTTCAGTTCGTTTTCGGGGCTTTCCCCTCGGCGAAATCGGCTGCAAAAGTACTACTTTTTTTACAAATAGCAAAAAAAAATGTATCTTTGCAATCAAAGTTTTTTTGGGAAGTATAATTAATCTTATTAAAAATGAAGAAATTATCTATTTTTGTTATGGCTATCTCAATGCTTGCAGCGGTGGGATGCAAGAACAACAAATCGGAAGAAAAATCCGAACTTCAACAAAAAGTTGACGAGTATGCCGAGTTTACCCTCACCACTGATTTGAGTGTGCTCAGCGACAAGGAAAAACAACTTCTCCCCATCTTCATCCAGATTGCCGACATCATGGACGAACTCTACTGGGAACAGTACTTCGGTGCTGAAAACCGTGCCAGCCTCGACACCATCAGCGACCCCCACATGCGTCAGTTCGCCCTCATCCAGTACGGTGCATGGGACCGTCTGGGCGAAGAAAAACCCTTCATCCCCGGCTATGGTGAGCGTCCCGCCGGTTGCAACTTCTATCCCGTCGACATGACGGCTGAAGAGTACGACGCCCTTGCCGACCCCGAAAAGAGCAGCCAGTACACCGTCATCCGTCGCGACGAGAACGGTGCCCTCAAGGTGGTGCCCTACCATGTCGAGTATGCCGACCGCCTTGCCAAGGTCGACAGCCTCTTCGGCCTCGCCATCGACCTGGCTGAGGATCCCGGCATGAAGAACTACCTCATCGAACGCCGCAAAGCCATCATGACCGACGACTACTATGCCAGCGACGTGGCTTGGATGAACATGAAGGAGAGCAAGCTCGACTTCGTGGTCGGCCCCATTGAGAACTACGACGACGGTCTCTACGGCAACAAGACCTCCTACGAGTCGTTCATCCTCGTCAAGGACGTAAAGTGGAGCAACGACCTCGCCAAGTTTGTCGGCATGCTGCCCATGCTGCAGCAGGAGCTGCCCTGCGACCCCAAGTACAAACCCGCCATGGAAGGCTCGGCTAGCGACCTCAACGTCTACGACGTTATCTACTACGCCGGCGACTGCAATGCGGGTTCCAAGACCATCGCCATCAACCTGCCCAACGACGAGCGCATCCACAAGACCATGGGTGCCCGCCGTCTGCAGCTCAAGAACGCCATGCAGGCCAAGTTCGAGACCATCCTCATGCCCATTGCCAATCTCCTCGTCTGCGACGACCAGCTCGACAATGTCAACTTCAACGCCTTCTTCAGCAACGTCTGCTTCCACGAAGTGGCCCACGGCCTAGGCATCAAGAACACAGTCACCGACGGCAAGAGCATGCGCGAAGCCCTTGGCAAGGAGTACAGCAAGTGGGAGGAAGCCAAAGCCGACATTTGCGGCCTGTTCCTCACCACCAAGCTCATCGAGATGGGCGAGATTACCAACTGCACCAAGGAAGATGCCTTCGTCACCTTCATCGCTGGCATATTGCGCAGTGTCCGCTTCGGTGCCACCGAGGCTCACGGCATCGCCAACATGATGTGCTTCAACTACCTTCAGGACCAGGGTGCCTTCACTCGCAACGAGCAAGGCAAGTATGTCATCAATGTTGAGAAGGCCGAAGAGGCTATGAAGAGCTGGGCCGCACTCATCCTGCAGGTTGAAGGCGAAGGCGACATCGAGTTTGCAGGCACTTACGCTGCCAAGAACGGCACCATCCGTCCCGACCTCCAGAAAGACCTCGACATGATTGCCACCGCTGGCATTCCTCGCGACATCCGTTACAACCAAGGTCTGAAAGCCCTCGGTCTTGCCAAATAACATCTCAGATGTTCAACACTTAGGGGCATCCTGCATCTGCAGGGTGCCCCTCTCTTTTTGATTCTTCAGTTTGTGTGACTTTGTGCATTGTCGGAAGATTAAGGTATTAGGGTTGTTTTTCCAGTATGTTCAGAGGCGCGAAATGGGATTTGAATTTCGGTTTTTTGCGACAAATTATATAAGCCTGCAAAAAGTGTGAAATGTGAACTGCATTTTTTTGTAATGAAGGCAATTATTATATAAATTATTGATTGTTAATTAATTATATCTATAATACCATATTTTATGCTCTCAAAAAAACCAAAATCATTGCATTTAACATTTAACATTTAACATTTAACATCTGAACGTATATAGCTGTCGGTCATTGTGTTCGCCTTACGACTTGTGAAATGAGGTGTGAAATGGGAGGAAATGGTGGTCTCACATCTTTTGTTATTGTTATTGTCATCGAGTGCCACTTTGGTGCCGTTTTTTTTTCTTAAAAGTGGCACCCTGTTTTTAGGCTTTTTCGGTATAATATAAATGGGCGGTCGGCACACAAGATGCCTTCGCTCTGCCTCCACTCTGCCTTCGCTCTGCCTTCGCTCCTAAAGTGGAGGCAAAGGGTATCCAAAACGGGACGAAACAGCCCTCAATATCACCTATCCATTTAGTAGATGAACTAAAATTAACAGAAAGAAAAGGCGGGGAAAGGAAGGATTAGAGGGATTGGGTAGGTGAGATTGTAGCAAAACCGTATCTGTTGTTGAATTTGGTGAAACAGTGAATAATGTAGGGGTTAATGTGAATTTTTTAAAAATTTATCTTCTATGTGTAAAAAAAAACGTATATTTGCAAATTAGATTAAGTGTGTGTATTCCGTGTAATCCGCACAAATAAGGTTGATTGCGTTACTGCTCTTGGATAGGAGCGGGCGTGAAATGGGTTATTTGAAAGCCCCGAATCATCCAGAAACTCCGTGCAATGTCATAGGGGGAGGGCAGATAATGCCATAGAGGGAAGGCGTAGATTAGAGATGAGAAGAAGTGAGAAGAAGGATGATGGCAAGGGGGTGAGAAATGACGAAGAGTTAAGGGGCGTAGGGTGTGAGAGTGCGTGTAGAAGGATGCGGGTACGGCTGGCAGGATGTGTTATGAATCATTAGGCAGTAGGTACAGATGACTGACGAAATAGGAATGGATAGCTTGAGGTGGTATGCGGCGAAGGTCTATTATAACAGGATGACACCGTTGCGTGAGCAGTTGGTGTCGGATGGGGTGAGCTACTTTATTCCGAGCATGATTACTTCGCTGCTGTTCGTCAAGGCCACTGCCGAGTATATGATGCAGTTTGAGAATGAGTACCGTGGTAGATTATGGGTTTATCGGGATGTGTTGTCGGGACAGTATTCGGCGATTCCTGATAGGGAGATGGAGGTGTTTGTGTTTGTGTGTACTGCGGGACAGCAAGGGTTGAGTTATCTGGGTGACGACAAACCGGAGTATCATCAAGGCGACCGAGTGAGGGTGACTGACGGAGTGTTTAAGGGCGCCGAAGGTTATATCAAACGAATCAAGAAAGACAGGCGGTTGGTTGTAAGTGTACGGGGCGTGGCAGCAGTGGCCACCGCGTATATACCACCGCAGTTTTTAGAAACTATTGTCGAATGAGAAAGCCGTTGTTTCCATTAGATCCTGTAAAGGAACAGATGTATCTGCCTAAAGGCAAGTTTGTCGAGGTGGGGAGCGAAGGGTGCGACGAGTTGAAGGCCGAGGATATTGAGAATGCGGATGTGCGCAGGGCCTTCGAGAATGTGGAGCAGGAACCCTTGAAACAGGTGTACCGCTGGTTTGCGGACCACCGTGACGAGTTTGCCCCTACGTCGCTACTTTGGAAGATGAGGAATAACGGTGGCGACCCCATCCCTCGTTGTGAGGCAGAGGGGGGACTGTATGAGGCGATATTTGTGCAACGACCGTTGCATACGATATATGAGTTGGACAAGTTTCTGTTCAACGCTAACGAGAATTTGGTGCAGGGGGGCTATTTGGTGTGCTGTTGTCGCACCTCGTCGGTGAAAAAGGCGGTTTTTTACAGCCGTTACCCAAAGGGTATCAACCGAATTTACTACGGCATACATTACCTGTGGCACCGCGTGTGTCCGAAAATGCCAGGATTGAAGGTGCTGTATTTCGCCGTGACGAAGGGACGCAATCGCACGTTCCACCGTGTGGAGGTATTGGGAAGGCTGTATCACGCCGGCTTCGAAGTGGTGTACGAGAATACGGCACATGGCGAGTTCCGCGTGATAGCCCGCAGGGCTAAAGAACCTCAGAGGGAGGGTATCCCCAGTTCGTCGCCTATCGCCAAGCTAATCCGAGTGGGTAAGGGCGGCAAGCTGATAACGGTGTATAAGTTCCGCACGATGTATTCGTATAGCGAGTATTTGCAGGAGTATGTGTATCAGCACCGCAAGTTGGATAAGAGCGGCAAGTTCTACCACGATTACAGGGTGAACACCATGGGTGCTTTCCTGCGTAAGACATGGCTCGACGAGCTGCCGATGGTGGTGAACATGCTGAAGGGTGAGATGAAGTTGGTGGGGGTGAGGCCGCTGTCGCGACAGTTCTTCAGCCTATACACGCCCGAAATGCAGCAGTTGCGCATCAAGACCAAGCCGGGATTGCTGCCGCCGCTGTATTATGAGAAGGAGCAGCCCGAAACGCTGGAAGGCATCCAAGAGTCGGAACGGCGGTATGTGGAGGCGTATCTGAAGCATCCCTTCCGCACCGATTGGAAATACTTCTGGGGTATTGTAGGAAATATTTTCTTCCATCATAAACATTCACACTAACCGATTATTATAGAATCAAAACTATATGAACGAGACACAAGAGTGGACAACCATCATTAAGCCAAAGGATAAATTATTGGCTGTCGATTTCAAGGAGTTGTGGCGCTATCGCGACCTCTACACGCTGTTTGTGAAGCGTAATATTATCACACAGTATAAACAGACGGTGTTAGGCCCGCTGTGGTTTGTCATCCAGCCCGTGCTTACAGTCATTATGTACATGGTGGTGTTCGGCGGCATCGCAGGCATCGCCACCGACGATATCCCGCAGCCGCTATTCTATCTGTCGGGTACCTGCATGTGGCATTATTTCTCCGACTGTCTGGGTCGTACGTCTAACACCTTTGTGAGCAACAGCGGCCTGTTTGGCAAGGTCTATTTCCCACGCCTGATTACGCCGCTCGCCACCGTCACATCTAACCTGCTGCGCTTTGGCATCCAATTGGGACTCTTTGTTGTGGTGTATGTCATCTATGCCATTCAAGGATGCACTGCCCATCTTACGTGGTATATCCTGCTGTTCCCGGTGTTGGTGGTGATGTTGGCTGGATTGGCGTTGGGTTTCGGCATCCTCATTTCGAGTATGACCACCAAGTATAGAGATTTGCAGATATTGTTCTCCTTTGTGGTGTCGCTTTGGATGTATGCCACGCCTATCGTCTATCCGTTGAGCTTGGTGAAGGGCAAGATGGCTGCAGGCATGGACCTCTATACCATCATGCACCTCAATCCTGTGACCCCCGTGCTGGAGACCTTCAAATATGGCGCCCTCGGCGCAGGCGAGTTTATCGGCTGGCAATGGCTGGCGTATAGCTTTGTGTTCATGGTGGTGCTGCTCGCCTTTGGCGTGGTCATCTTCAATAAGACTCAGAAGAGTTTCATGGATACGGTGTAATTTATAAAACTGGATAGTTTCATGGCTAAGTCGGCACTGATAACGGGCATTACCGGACAAGATGGGAGTTATCTCGCGGAGTTCCTTCTTGAGAAGGGTTACGACGTGCATGGTATCATCCGTCGCTCGTCGGTGGACTACCGCGAAAGGATTGCCCACCTCGAAGGGCATGAGCGTTTCCACCTTCACTATGGCGACATGGGCGACACACTGAGCATGGTGCAAGTGGTGTCGAAGGTACGGCCCGACGAGGTATACAATTTGGCGGCACAAAGTCATGTGCAGGTCAGTTTCGACGCACCCGAATACACCGCCAACGTTGATGCCACCGGGGTGTTGCGCATCCTAGAGGCTGTGCGCCAATGCGGCCTGGAGCATAGTTGTCGCATCTATCAGGCCAGCACATCGGAATTGTATGGTCGTGTTGTGTCGGTGCCGCAGAACGAGGAAACCCCCTTCTATCCCTATAGTCCATACGCTGTGGCGAAACTCTACGGCTACTGGATAGTGAAAGAATACCGCGAGGCATACAACATGTTTTGCTGCAACGGTATATTGTTCAACCACGAGAGCGAGCGGCGAGGTGAGACCTTCGTCACACGCAAGATAACCTTGGCTGCGGCACGCATCCGTCAGGGCAAGCAGGAGCGCCTGCTGTTGGGCAACCTCTCGTCGCTGCGCGACTGGGGTTATGCAAAGGATTATGTGGAGTGTATGTGGATGATATTGCAGCACGATAAGCCCGACGATTTTGTCATCGCCACAGGTGAGCAGCACAGCGTGCGCGAGTTCTGCCAGTTGGCATTCCACTATGCCGGCATCGAATTGCGCTGGGAAGGTGAAGGCATCGACGAGAAAGGCATCGACTGTCAGACAGGCAAGGTGCTGGTGGAGGTCAGCCCCGATTTCTATCGTCCCACCGACGTGGTGAACCTCTTGGGCGACGCCTCTAAGGCAAAGCGGTTGTTGGGGTGGAACCCCTCCAAGACTCCATTCTCGCAGCTGGTGCGCCGCATGGTGGAAAACGATATGGCGAAGGTGGCATCCGACGACGCTGCCGCCCATGTGCGCTGCAATCTGGCAGAATATCTTGAAAAGGGTATCGTAAAGTGAAAAATGAAAAGTGAAAAATAGCTGGGTGAGGCAAATTATTATTTTCAATTCGAAATCTAATAATTTGATTATTCGAACATCTCATGAACAAGGACGCTAAAATATATGTGGCTGGTCATCGTGGTATGGTAGGCTCTGCGATAGTGCGCGAATTGCAGCGGCAGGGTTACAACAATATTGTCACCCGCACCCATGCCGAGTTAGACCTGACCCGACAGGAGGCGGTGGAACAGTTCTTTGCTCACGAGCGTCCCGAATACGTCTTTCTGGCTGCCGCCAAGGTGGGTGGCATCGTTGCCAACCAGAGTGCCCCAGCCGACTTTATGTATCAGAATATGGCGTTGGAGATGAATGTCATCCATTCGGCATGGCTCAACGGATGCAAGAAACTTGAGTTCCTTGGCTCCAGCTGCATCTATCCCCGTCTTGCTCCCCAGCCCATGCCCGAGAGCTGTCTGCTCACCTCTGCTTTGGAGGGAACTAACGAGGCGTATGCTCTTGCCAAGATTTCGGGGTTGAAATATTGCGAATACCTCAACCGCCAGTACGGCACCGACTATATCAGCGTCATGCCCACCAACCTCTACGGTCCCAACGACAACTACCATCCCGAGCACAGCCATGTGCTCCCCGCCATGATACGTCGCTTTCATGAGGCGAAGGTGGCGGGCGTGAAGGAGGTGGTTTGCTGGGGCGACGGTTCCCCCCTGCGCGAGTTTCTCTATGTCGACGACCTCGCCAACCTATGCGTATTCCTGATGAACAACTACAGCGGCAGCGAGACCGTCAACGCAGGCACGGGCAAAGAAATAACCATCAAGGCACTTGCTGAGCTGGTGGCGCGCACCGTGGGCTACCAAGGTGCCATCCGCTGGGACACCAGCCGTCCCAACGGCACTCCGCGCAAACTGCTCGATGTCAGCAAGGCCACCCGCCTTGGGTGGACCTACACCACTGAGTTGGAACAGGGCATCGCCCTCGCTTACGAAGATTTTTTACATTCGCCCCTACGGGCTGAAAGATAATATTATGGCTACAGCAATCGAATTCAACAATGTTTCCAAGCAGTATCGGCTAGGTCTCGTATCTACGCGTACCCTCAGCCACGACCTCCAACGTTGGTGGACTATCAACATATTGGGCAAGGAAGACCCCTATCTTAAGGTCGGCTCTATCAACGACCGCTCCAAGAAAGCCGACAGCGAATATGTATGGGCGCTTAAGAATATCGACTTCAAGGTGGAGCAGGGCGACGTCATCGGCATCATAGGCCGCAACGGCGCTGGCAAGAGCACCCTGCTCAAGATTCTTTCCAAGGTCACAGGCCCCACCACCGGCACCATCAAGGCGCGTGGTCGCATCGGCTCGCTGCTTGAGGTGGGCACAGGCTTCCATGGTGAAATGACCGGACGTGAGAACATCTACCTCAATGGTGCCATTCTGGGTATGACTAAGGCCGAGATAGCCCGAAAACTGGACGAGATAGTTGACTTCAGCGGCTGCGAACGTTACATCGACACCCCTGTCAAACGTTACAGCTCTGGTATGACCGTCCGCCTCGGTTTCGCTGTCGCTGCCTTCCTCGAGCCTGAGATACTCGTCGTCGACGAGGTGCTGGCTGTCGGCGATGCTGAATTCCAGAAAAAGGCTATCGGCAAGATGCAGGACGTGAGTAGCACCGAGGGCCGTACGGTACTCTTCGTGAGCCACAACATGGCGAGCATCCAGCAGCTCTGCCACCACGGCATATTGCTCAAAAACGGCATGGTTGAGATGACTGGCGAAGTGGGCGATGTGGTGGACTACTATTTGGGCGGCATGAAGAGCGTCAACGACTTCAACCGTTCGGGCAACGGAGCTGTGCGTGTGCGCGACTTCCGTCTCAGCAGCGGCACCGTCACCCTCGGCGAAGACCTAGAAATAGAACTAGACCTCGAGGCCGTCCGCGAAGCCGACATGGTAGACATCAGTTTCGACATCACCGACGAGTTGGGCAAGCAGATAGCCCACGTTTCCAACTACGACGACGACTACCATATACCCCACATGTCCGTAGGCGAGAAATGCACCGTCCGCTGCCGCATGCGCAACGTCAACTTCGCTCCCGGCTGCTACAACTCCAGCATCTGGCTGGGCAACCCCTACACCACCTACGACATGGTGCACAGCTGCGTCCGCTTCCGTGTCACGCAGAACGAAACCTTCATCCACCGCATCACCCCCTACGACCGAGCCTCCAAAGTGGTGCTACAGTCGGCATGGGAATAATTCTTGAAGTAAGAAGTAAGAACTAAGAACTAAGAAGTTGGGCGGGAGCAATCTCTTGAAGTAAGAAGTAAAAACTAAAAACTAAGAGGTAGGCGAAGCCCTTTTTCAATTTTCAATTTTCAATTTAATAAGTGGTTAGCCAAGAGCATATAGTACTAAGTGTCTTAGTGGTGTCGCACAATCAGGGTCACCTCCTGTCGCGATGTCTCGACAGCATATTGTCGCAGCGGCTCGATGTGCCCTATGAGATTATCGTTTCCGACGACCGCTCCACCGATGGCACATGGAATCTCATCCATCACTATGAGCAGCTCTATCCCACCATCGTCCGTGGCGTACATTGCAATTCCGACGAATGCAACCCCTCTAACCGTAGCGAACGCTGCGGCTGGAACAAGGCTAACGCCTACCGTCATGCGCAGGGCGACTTCTTCGTCAACATCGATGCCGACGACTACCTGAAAAGCGACGACATATACCCCCTGCAACTGCAGGCACTGCTAGACAACCCCGACTGTGCCCTATGCCAACAGCGCGTATGGCAGGTGCGCGAAGGTGCGCCTCTGGAGTCTGGCTATGCCTGGCCCAAGCACCCCAAACTCAAAAACGGTGCCAAACTCACACCTGCCCGCCTTATCCGCGAAGGACTCTGTGGGCTCAACCCCACCTACATGATTCGGCGCAACCCTCTGGGCGAAAATCCCGCCGAGAAATATGGCAAGCTTTACGACGACACCATCATCACCTACTATCACCTACAATTCGGTAGAGTAGTGTTCGTCGACCGTGCCGACTACGTATGGGTGCAATATGGCGGCAGCATCAGCAACTCCGACCGTGGTGCCGACCGTCAGCTCCTCTTTGCCCTACTGCCCATCCAGCACGCTATGCTCATACCCAAGTTTAGGACACTCTTCATCACACAATACAACCGCGAGCTCGCCGCACTACTGCGACAAACACTGCTCCACCGCATCCCCCTTACCGACAGCACCGAGTGCTACTATGCCCAGTTCGATGCATTCATCTTCCAATACTTTGCCAAAGGCCAACGCGGCATCCTTTCGCGACTCCGCATCGCCCGAGCCCTGCTGCAATACTACAAGATACACCACCGTTCCGACCACAGTCAGGCCACTGCCGACAAACTCTATACCCTATTAGTCCATTAGCCCCCACCTCGTCATGCGTCTCGCCATCATGCAGCCCTACTTCATGCCCTATATAGGCTACTTCCAAGCTATTGCGGCGGTGGACAAGTACATCCTATATAGCAACCTCACCTTTATCAAAGAGGCTTGGATGAATCGCAACCGCCTCCTCATGCGCGACGGCACCGTGGTCCTCACCACCGTACCCCTCCGCTGTAAAAGCTCGCATACTATGATTCACGACGTCGAAATCGACAACACCAAGCCGTGGAAAGAAAAGCTGCTACGCACCATGCAGATGTGCTACAGCCGCAAGCCCTACTACGACGAAACCTACACGCTCGTCGCCGACCTGCTCTCGCCAGACTACCATCTGCTCAAAGACCTCAACGCTGCCACCATCGTCGGCATTGCCCGCCATCTGGGCATCGCCACCCCCATCGAAACCGACAACAACCGCTACCTCGACATGGAACAGCAGCTGCAAAACATCGAGTCTGACTATTCCCCCCTGCCATATCTCCAAACCACCCGACCTATCCGCAAAGTGGCGCGAGTCATCGAGATGTGCCGCCGCGAAGGTGCCGACCACTTCATCAACGCCATCGGCGGACAGCAGCTATATTCCCCCGACGAGTTCGCGCAATACGGTATCCGCATTAACTTCGTACAAACCAACCCTATCCAATATCGGCAGGACACCAAGGCTGGCGAGTTCGTCCCCAACCTCTCCATTATCGATGTCATGATGAACAATGGCCGCGAAGGCACCCAGTCGCTTCTCACCCAATACACCCTAGTCTAACCCCCCATGTCCACCACCCCGCTGGTCAGCATCTGCTGCCTCACATACAACCATGCGCCCTTCCTACGCGACTGTCTCGAGGGATTCCTTGCCCAGCAGACCACCTTCCCCATCGAGATACTCATACACGACGACGCCTCCACCGACGGCACCGACGCCATCATCCGACAATACACCGCTCAGCACCCCGACATCATCTTCCCCCTCTACGAAACCGAAAACCAGTACTCCCGAGGCTATGCTGGCAAGATGGACATCGTCTTCAACTACTCCCGCGCCCGTGGCAAATATATAGCCTACTGCGAAGGCGACGACTACTGGACAGACCCCCTCAAACTCCAACGTCAGGTCGACTTCATGGAGTCGCACCCCGACTATTCCGTCTGCTTCCACCGTTGCAAACGGCTCAACACCCGCACCGGCAAGACCGTCAACGATCGCTGCTGGCGTTTTCTCTCCGCCGGGCAGGAAGGCACCGACATCACCGTCGACATGTACCTTAGCAGTTGGATCACACAGCCCCTCACCATGCTCTTCCGTCGCGACAGCTTCGACCCCCGTTGGCAGCAGCGCTACCGTCACTACCGCGACATGCACGAAATCTACCATCTGCTCAATGCTGGCCGTGGCTACCTCTTCGCTTTCTTCGGCGGCATTTATAGGCTTCACGCGGGTGGCATTGCCTCGCAGATATCGCAGGCGGAATACTGTCGTGTATCCCTACCCATGGACCGCGAGTTCTACCATAAGACCCACCATCCGCAGGCACGCCGCATCTATGGTGCCACCCTCCAAAACTGCGTCAACGTCTATGCCCCCATCAGCCGGTGTCGTGCCACCTATTACGCAATAGTCGAATTTGCGGTCAACCGCCGTTACAAAACCTTTGGCAAAAACATAATCAAGATATTCAAAAGTCGTAAAACCGATGGAAAGTAATTTTTCCAAGCAAATACTCATCCCCTTTGTGCAAAGTATAAATGCACACCCCATGGCGCCTGCTCTCAACATAGCAGGCACCCCATACACCTATCTCCAGTTGGCGCAGCGCATCGCTGCCATCCGTCAGGCACTACGTCAGCACACCTCCTCCCACACCATAGCAGCACTGGCAATCCACGACGACATTGACACCTATGCCTCCATTTTCGCCCTTTGGATGGAAGGGAAGGCGTATGTCCCACTGCATCCCAACCAGCCGTTAGAACGCAATCAGGGCATCATCGGTCAGGTAGGCACAACGTTAATCCTCGATAGTGCCGACACCTCCCCCTTCCATGCGCTCAACACAACCCGACTCAAATCAGTCGACCCCGCTTCGTCACTCACTGACTGGGTGTCTACCCCCGACCATCAGCTAGCCTATATACTTTTCACCTCTGGCAGCACTGGCGTCCCCAAGGGTGTCACCATCAGCCGTCGCAACATATCGGCCTTCCTCGACTCGTTTTGGCAAACAGGCATCCATATCGACCACACCGACCGTTGTCTGCAGGCGTTCGACCTCACCTTCGATGTCAGCGTACAGTCCTTTCTTGTGGCGCTCACCCGTGGCGCCTGCCTCTACACAGTCCCCTACGGCATGGTCAAATACCTCTACGTTGCCCAACTCATACAGCAACAGCACATCACCTTCGGTGCCATGGCTCCCTCCATGCTTACCTATCTGCGGCCCTACTTCGACGAGTTGGACGCTTCCAGCCTCCGCGCCTGCATCCTTACCGCCGAAGCCTGTCCCACCGACCTAATGGAAGAATGGTTCCACTGTGCCACCAACACCGATATTTACGACTTCTACGGACCCACCGAGGCCACCATCTACTGCACCTATTACAAACTTTCACGACATGCCCCCAACCTCTCCGCCAACGGCATCATATCCATCGGCCACCCATTAGCGAACGTCCACGCCCTCATCCTGGCCGACGACGGCAACCCCGTCAGCGGGCAAGAAAAAGGCGAGCTCTGCATCAGTGGCGACCAAGTGACTCCCGGCTATTGGAACAATGCCGATAAAAATGCTGAAGCCTTCTTCCTGCACGATGACGACGGAACCCCTCGCCGCTATTACCACACTGGCGACCTCTGTTACCGCCACCCCAGCGGCAACATCATGTATTGCGGTCGTATCGACCAGCAGGCTAAGATTCAAGGTTTCCGTGTCGAGCTAGGCGAGATAGAATACCACGCCCGCGAGTACTCCAACCGCCAGCACCGTGCTGTAGCCATAGCATTCCAAAATGCCTCCGCACTCACCGAGATAGCCCTCTTTGTCGAGTCTCCCGAAGAAGACCCTGCCCCGCTGCTGGCCTACCTACGCTCCAAACTGCCCGGCTACATGGTGCCCACACGCATCCTCTACCGTCCCACCTTCCCGTTGAATGCTAGCGACAAAATCAATCGTACCCAATTAAAATCCGAAATACAATGACCGAAGAAGAAATCTACCAAAAGCTCACCGACCTCTTTTGCAAGACCTTCAAGCGCGACGGCATCGTCGTCACTGCCGACACCTCCGCCGCCGACATCCCCGAGTGGACCTCGCTCACTTACATGAACCTAGTGTTCGAGATCGAGCAGACATTCGGATTCACCGTCAAACTCAAGGACATGATGTCGTGGCAACGTGTTGGCGACATGGTACAGACCATCAACCGAAAAGTCAATGGCAATTAATTCGCTATCTTTTCTTGTACTTATCGTAGCAGTCTTTGTGCTCTACTATATAGTACCCTCACTACTTGGCCACGTGCAGTTCAAGCAATGGAGCACCTATCAGAACATAGTGTTGCTTCTGGCAAGCTATTTCTTCTACGCCTATACCGACCTGCTCATGTTGCCCCTGCTGCTGGTGGTAACGGTGGTATTCTATTTTATCGGCATCGGCATCGAGCGGCACGAAGACCACCCCCTTGCCGACCGTCTGCTGCTGCTGGGCATCGTGCTTGGCGTAGGCATGTTGGTCTATTTCAAGTATACTAACTTCTTCATCCAGTCGTTTGCCAACCTGTTGAATTGTTGCGGGCTCCACACCAGCTGGCATTCGCTGCGCATCATAGTCCCGTTAGGCATCAGCTTCTTCACCTTCCGTCTGGTCAGCTACGTGATTGAGGTACATCGTGGCATGATGTCGGCATCGCGCGACATTCTCGCCTTTGCCACCTATGTCGCCTTCTTCCCCTGCATGCTGTCGGGTCCCATCGACCGCCCCAACGTCTTCATTCCTCAGCTAGGCAGCCGCCGTCAGTTCCAATACCCTGTTGCCACCGACGGCCTGCGGCAAATACTGTGGGGATTGTTCAAGAAGATGGTAGTCGCCGACGGTCTGGCACAATATGTCGACCTCTACCTAGGTGGTGGCTCGGTTGCGGCATCGGGCAGTACCACAATCGTAGTGGCATTGGCCTACACATTCCAGATTTATGCCGACTTCTCTGGCTACTCGGATATGGCGATAGGTGTGGGCAAGCTGCTCGGCCTCAAGGTGGCGAAAAACTTCAACTACCCATTCTTCGCCCTCAATATTGCCGACTTCTGGCGGCGTTGGCACATGTCGCTCACCACATGGGTCACCGACTATGTGTTCACACCCCTTTGCTTCACCTTCCGCAAAAATCGCCAATGGGGCATGATTGCAGCTATCGTCATCAACTTCCTCATCGTCGGACTGTGGCATGGTGCTAGTTGGAACTATGTCATATACGGACTCTACCACGGTCTACTATTCGTGCCGCTCATTCTCATGGGCAAAATGGGTGTCGCCGATGAGGTGCAGACCAACCGGTTGGGTTTGCCTAGGCTCAAAGACTTCGGGCGGATGCTGCTCACCTTTGTGCTGGTTGTTTTCGGCATGCTCATCTTCCGTTGCACTACGGTGGGACAGTTCACCCACGAGCTTTCCACCCTGCGTCACGGTCTTTTCACCTTCCCCGATATAGGTGCTGCTGTCAACTGGCTGTTTGTTGTCGCCATGCTCATGGTCGAGTGGCTCCACCGTCGTCGCGACCACGGTCTTGACCTCTCCGACATGCGTAGCACCCCCCTGCGGTGGGGCATCTATTTATTGATTATTCTTGTTGTCTTCCTCAATGGTGGCGAGACCACAGGGTTCATCTACCAAGTATTTTAAATGAGTTGAAAACTTGTTAAGGCAACCTCTAACAATAGCCCGTTAGGGCTTTAAGAATTAAAAATTAAAAAATTGGCTGCGATTTTTTAGTTTAAAGTCGATAGTTTAAAGTTTATAGTTTAATGTCTTTGCGGCCGCAAAATTACAATTTTCGATTTAGTAACTTCATAGTTCTTAGTTCATATTTCTTACTTCATTGAGATATGAGGCAATTTATAACCAAAATAGTACTTTTTGTCATCGTGGCTGTGGTGTTGGGTGCGGCGCTTGATTGGGCAATCACCACCGGACTGCACCACCGCACCGACTATGTGCAAGAGGTGTGGAACGATGTGATGGACTCCACCGTGGCTCCCGACTTAGTGGTGCTAGGCAACTGTGTGGCGGCGCACGACCACAATCCTCAGATACTCGACTCTATACTGGGCACCGACTCGTATGTCTTCGCCATGAGTAACCTGACATTCCCATATCACTATTTTATGTGGAATATGTTGCGCAAATACCATACTCACGATCCCAAGCTGGTGGTGCTGGCATTGGATTACAGCGACATGAGCTACCGTGAGGCGAAGACCAATATGGAAAACGAACAGTTTCTGGCACTGATGTGCGACCGCGATGCTCGCCGTTTTCTGCGGCAGTATGGCGGCTACAGCTGGCTTGATGCATACGTGCCTTGCTACCGCTATTTTGGTCACCACAAGCGCATCAAGTATGGCATATACAACTTCTTGGGATTGAAACGATATGCCGGTACGCCAGAACACTACAAGGGTTATCAAGGACTAGACTGCCCCTACAACGGCCACGACGAGTGGTTTGATGGCGACTTTGAGCAGCCCATCGAGCAGCCAGTGGTGGCGATGCTCGACACATTCCTTATGGACTGCAATAAAAGTGGGGTCGAAGTGTTGATGGTGCTTCCGCCGATAGTGTACGAATTGTCGGACCGTGTGGTTAATGAGGCAGAGGTGTATCGAGTGTATGATTCGCTAGCTAGTGCACATCGTTTCGAGTGTGTGCACTATGTAGCACCTCATTGGTTGTCGATGGACACCAACCATTTCGAGTCGCCCAATCATCTGAACAAGCAGATGTCGGACGTATACACGACCTACTTGGCACATTATATTGCAACACATTATAGCCTATAATGAAACATCTAGAATCTGTAGACCATATTGGCTATGCCGTTCGCGACATCGCCACCACTGCCCGCTACTACACCGCCGCGGGCTGGCAGCTGTCGGAGGTATATGAGGAGCGCGTACAGAACGCACGTATCGCCTTCCTGCGTCGCGAAGGCTTCCCCACTATCGAGCTGGTGTCGCCACTAGAGGGCAAATCGCCAGTCGACAATATTCTCAAGCAGGTGGGCTGCTCCACATACCATGTATGCTACGTGGTGGAGGACATTAATCAAGCCGTAGAAGACCTGTACGAGGAAGACTTCAAGCCGCTGTTTTTCCCAGTGGAGTCGGTTGCAATGGAGAATAGAAAGATATGCTACCTCTATAACATGCAGTTGGGACTGATAGAATTGGTGGAACGTGGTTAGTGGGGTGGTTGTCAATTTCTTCACTTTTCAATTTTCACTCTAATTAGGAATTTATGACTAGAGAACAGATTATAGAGAAACTGTCGCCTATGGTGCGTGAGGTGTTTGACAACCCCGCACTGGTGATTGACGAAAGCATGAGTCCCGACACCGTCGACGGCTGGACTTCGCTGGCTTTCATGCAACTGTTGGCTAAAGTGGAAGAGACCTTTGGCGTTAAATTTAAAATCTTTGAGTTGGTGGGTATCCACACGTTGGGTGACTTGATGGCTGCCATCGAGAAACATTGTTAATGCAATGGCTGAGCAGATTGACTTAAAGCTCTACACCGCCGCCCAGTTGAAAGGGTGGTTGCTGCACAACACCACCATCGATGGACTGTCGGAGGTGCTGATTGACAAGGTAAGGGCGTACGCCTTGGTGACCAATCCGTATGTCAGTGACGATATGTCGCTGGTGTCGGCATTGTTCGTTGACGGGAAGGTGGCAGCCTACACCTATGTTTTCCCAGACAGAATGGAGAAACCTCATGGTAGAACCATCTTCTGGAACACCACCCTGTATGTCAACCCCCGCTACGAAGGCAGAGGATATGCCTATTGTGTGATTGCCGCCATCTGCGAGCTGTATGGCGACGACTATTTCGACCTCGACGCTGCTGAAGCGTCGGTGGAGAACCTGAAATACAGCGGCCTCACCGTCACCTATCGTCCGCAATACATACTGCGGCAGAAAGCTACAGGTAGCGGCAGCGGCAAAGCCGCATTGGCGCAGGCGTGGAATGGGCTGTGCGGTCGTATCAGGTCGCACGAAAAAGAGCTTCGGAAGCAGATTGCTGGCAGCGAATATAAAATACAATATGTGAACTATGTCGACGACGAGACGTACGCTTTTGTCAGCTCGCACGCCGAGGGCGACCTGCTGCTGCGCAGTCAGGAGTCGATGAATTGGGTGTTGCAGCATCACTTTATGATTGAGTCACCCCTGCGTCGCAGGGTGCGCCGCCGCTGTAAGTTCGCTTCAGCGTTGCCGACATTCAGGATGTACGCCTTTGTGGTGCGGCAGCAGGAACGGATGGTGGGTTTTGTGGTGCTTCGCGCCACCCGCGACGAATGGGCAGTGAAATACCTATACTATGACGAGTCGGCTGACGAGGTGGTGTTTATGGCTGTGGCGGAACATCTGCTGGATGAGCGGAGGCCGTTGTTCAGTACTGCTGACAAACGGCTGTACGATTATGTAGCACAGTATCGCATGTATGCTTGTGAGGAGATATACAATAGGTCGTTTGCCTATCCGAAGAATTACAACTACGATGCCAACCTGAATATTCAGTCGGGCGAGGGCGATAATGTGACTTGAATAATTGGAAAATGAAAGGTGAAAATTGAAAAAGGGGCTACCACAGATTTATTTTTTTCTTTTTTCCCTTTAGTTTAAAAATGGGTTCTATTAATTCAAAATTTGAAGGTAAAAGTATTAAGGAATTCCTGTGGACTTACGTCGAAAATGGACAAAACTGTTGACGACCAAGCATTTGTCCTATTTAGCTTCCTTATTTAACTCCATATCATTCAATTTATAGAAGTCCCCTAAAATATGAAGGAAGAGTTTGTTCGTCGCATAAGGGATGCAATATCTTGTGTGCATAGGGCTAGGCTTAGCAACAGGGAGTTTACTTTGATAACGAACACCTGCGTGGGGGGTATATTGTTTCACGACTTGCACCTACGGTTTTGTTCGCCCACTATCAATTGTGGTATCAGAGATCACGATGAGTTTCTGACTTTCTGCGGTCATCTGGAGCATTATCTCTCGCTGCCGGTGGTGATGGTACCTTCGCAGTGGAGCTACCCAGTGGGCGTGTTGCATGGCGATTGGGGTGATGTGAGGGTGTATTTCACACATTACCATTCGGAGGAGGAGGCTCTGACGAAGTGGGAGGAGCGTAAAGCCAGGGTGCAGTATAACAATCTGATGGTGCTGATGGATGGCGACAACTGCCACGACTGCCATGTGGAGGCTTTCGACAAACTGCCCCAGCAGCGCAAGGTGATAATAACGATGAAGGAGTACCCCCAATACCGTTCGGTATTTGCCATCAAGCGCAAAGACTATCCGCAGGGAAAGTTGCTGGAGTATGGGTTGCTGCATGGTGGTGCTAGGTGGTACGAGCTATTTGACTATGTGCATTTCTTTAATACAGGAAAGATAAGGGGCAATGTGTTTTACCGCAATCGTTGATAAGGTCGTTAGGCAGTTGGAGAGGCTCTGGTGGGCTCCAGTAGAGGTGTTGGTGTTTCATGCGGTGTCGGATCTATATGACAGCCGCAGAAACAAACGGGTGGATTGGTCGCAAACGGATGTTTTTAAGAACCACGTACGGCTGCTGAAGTCGCGGTATAGATTCATCTCGTTGGACGAGGCTGGTCGTCGGCTGCGTCGGTGGTGTCCGAGGCGTGAACGACTGGCGGTGTTGACATGCGACGACGGCTATGCGTCGGTGCTGGAGGTGCTGCCGTTTTTGGAATCGGAGCGGGTGCCGGTGACACTGTTTGTGAATCCGAAGTATCTGGACGGGGTGAGCCGTCGTGAAGGTTATGCCGAGGAGCCACAGTATATGACGCACGACCAGCTGTGGGCATTGACGAGCGAGTGGGTGACGGTGGGTATGCACGGCTATGCGCATGATGATGCAACGGTACAGACGGCAGAGGAGTTTGAACTGTCGGTGGAGAGATGTGTGGAGGCGTTGCAGAGGCATCCTAGATATATACCGTTTTTTGCCTATACGTGGGGCAGACATACTGAGGCCACACAACGGCTGCTGTGGCAGAAAGGTATTGTGCCTGTGGGTGTGGATGGCAATACGAACCGCCACTATCACGGTATGATAGACCGTAGGCCTATGGACAGCCACTATTGGAACAAGATATGGAGCAAGATGACCAACGAACGATGACAACTCCGGTGTTGCTGATAACCTTTAACCGCCCCGACCTCACAAGGCAGGTGCTGGAGGTGCTGCGCAAGAGCCGTCCGCAGAGGCTGTTTGTGTTTCAGGACGGCGCACGCAGCGGCAACGATGCCGACAGGCAGCTGTGCGGCGAGGTGCGCCATCTGGTAGAAAGGATGGTTGACTGGCCTTGCCAGCTGGAAAGATATTATTCTGAGGTTAATCTGGGTTGCGGTCCGGGACCTGCAAGTGCCATCTCGTGGTTTTTCGACCATGTCGACGAGGGCATCATACTGGAGGATGATGCGGTGCCGCATGAGGAGTTCTTCGAATACGCAACAGAGTTGCTGGAGCGTTATCGTGATGACGACAGTGTGATGGCAATAGGCAGTATGCAACTGGAAGGCAAGCATTATGGCGACGGATCGTATTACTTCTCGAAGATGAACCACACGCTCTGTGCTTGGGCAACATGGCGACGGGCATGGCAGCATTTCGATATTGGGCTGAAGGATTTCTCGCGTAGAGATTTGTCGCGAGTGTTGCGGCGCTATGGCGCACGACTCCGGGAGCGGGAGTATTGGTGTGCCCGATTGGACGAGATTCACAAGGACGGCCTGCACAACTCGAGCTGGGACCAGCAATTCTGGATGTCGATATGGCGCAGGGGAGGCAAGGGTATTATACCCAATGTGAATCTCTGCTCAAATGTGGGTTTTGGCGCAGGAGCTACGCATACATGGAAAAAGAAGTCGCCAGTGGCACGACAGAAGACATACTCGATCATGCCGTTGGTACACCCTTCGGACTGTAAGATACAGCGACGGGCTGACTACGATTTCCAACGTACCTATTTCGACCCGGGCAATTATGGGAGGTTAGGCGTGAGGCATCTGCCGTATAGAATCAATAGGCGGCTGAAACGACTACTTCACCATGAAGGACCGTGGTTGCGGGGGAGTAAAAAAAAGGAGGTGGGATGAAATATTCGGTGGTAGTGCCATTATATAACAAGGAAGAGTATGTGGAAAAGACTCTTATGAGCCTTTTTGCACAGACGATTGGCGACTATGAGGTGATAGTGGTTGACGATGGCAGCACTGACAATTCGTATGCTGTGGCGTGTCGTGTTGCAGAGGAGCAAGCGCAATGCCGTGTGTTGCGGCAGGATAATGCGGGGGTGGCTGCTGCACGCAACAAAGGAGCGCAGTTGGCAGAAGGTGAGTATCTCTGCTTTTTGGATGCCGACGATTGGTGGGAACCTACCTTCTTGGAGGGAATTGAGGAGTTAATAACTATCTGTCCTGATGCGGGGTTGTATGCCACAGGCTATTATTTGGTAAAGAATGGCAGACGGCGAGTGGCTCCGATAGGGGTAGATGAAGGCTTTCGGTCTGGATATATTAATTATTGCCAAATATACGCGCGCACACTTTGTATGCCTGTCACCTCCAGTTCTGTGGCGATACCGCACCGAGTGTTTCATGATTTAGGAGGTTTTAAGTCAGGCATCCTGTTGGGTGAAGATTTCGACCTTTGGATTAGAATTGCGTTGAAATATCCTGTGGCATTGATGAACCGTCCGTTGGCCAACTATTTTCAGGACATTCCTCCCTCTCGTCGAGCCACTCGCCGCCTTCACAACCCAGCACAGCACATGCTGTGGAATCTTGACTATCTGGAAGACGAGGAGGCATCTAATCCCGACTACAAGCTGCTTATCGACAGACTTCGAGCTGATGGGCTGTATCGTTTCTATCTATCGCGACAGTACCATGCCGAGGCGTTGGTGCAACTGGAGCGGATAGATTGGTCGCATGTGCCGCAGAACACGTATAGAATATATCATTCGTCGTTGTTGTGGCAGCGTGTACGTTTTGCCGTCCGTACGCTGTTGTCAATAATCAAGTCACGATTGTTAATCAGTAAGGGTTGACACATGTGTCTACCCCTATAGTTAACCCTTTTTTATTTCAGAAAAACTCGTAACGTTTGAATTCATAGTAAAAGACTTTCATGATACCCTATCTTCCCAAACAGTTCTCGTCGAGAGCCATCTTTATCTACCTTGCCACGCTTGCCGCGGTGACGATTATATTTTTTAGTCATGCGATGAAGCTGGAATTTATCGTTATCGGCATCGTGTGGGTGTTGCTTTTCTTCTTGCTAGCCAACCGCTACACTTTCCGTTGGCTTGCCTTTGAGGAGGGTAAGTTTGTTCGCAAACTTTTCTTCACGGCGTTGGTGTTGAGGCTGATATGGATTACATTCTCGTATTTCTATTATATAGCTAAGACGGGGGTGCCTTTCGAATTTGGGTCGAGCGATGCGTTGGCGTACCATGATGCCGCAGTGTGGTTTAACGATATGGGTTGGACGGTGACGTGGGATTATTTGAGTCATCGTTCTCTCGGTGACCGAGGCTACCCGATATATCTTACTGTGCTGTACAGCATTTTTGGTCCACGAATCTACCTCATCAGGGTTATCAAGTGTCTGCTAAGTTCGTGGATGTGCGTGATGGTGTATCGGATGGCGAAGCGTACTATAGGCGAGGAGGTGGGTCGCATGGCCGGCATTTTCTGCTGCCTGATGCCTAACCTTATCATGTATTGCGGCATGCACCTGAAGGAGACAGAGATGATATTCCTTACGGTGGCTAGTTTGGCGACGGCTGACAAGATGTTGCACAAGAGCCAGCTGAAGATATGGGATGTGGTGCTGGAGGGGCTGTTGGTGGCGAGTATTTTCTTTTTCCGCAATGTATTGGGAGCTGCGGTGATTTTTGCCATTTTCTCGGCATTGGTGTTCACTACTAACAGGTTGGTGGGTAACTGGAACCGTGTGGTGCTTATCTCATGGGCGGTGATAGGATTGGCAGTGTTGGCTGGCGGCACCATCGCCAGCGAGGCTCAAGGGTTGTGGGATACACGTGCCGACAACCAGTCCGCCAAGCGCGACTATCAGGTGCGAAAGGGGTATAAGTGGGCAGAGTATGCGACTGGCGCTGTGATGGCACCTATGATATTTGTGCTGCCGTTCCCTACGATGGTGGACGTGGACTACCAATACAACCAGCAGTTGATACATGGTGGCAATTATGTGCGAAACTTTTTGGGTGTGTTTGTGTTGATTGCGTTGTTTGATGCTCTGTTTCGAACCAAAAACTGGCGCGACCTCTCACTTATGGGTGCCTTTGAGGTGGCGTATCTGGGTATTATCTCGTTGAGTGGTTTTGCTAATGCCGAACGATTCCTGTTGCCAGGTGTGCCTATATTGATGGTGATGGCGGCATACGGGGTGTCGTTGGTGTCAGAGCGAAACTATAAATGGGTGAAGGTGTGGTTTTGGGTGGTACCAGTGATGATGTTTGCGTGGGCATTCTTCAAGTTGGGAACAAGAGGGTTGTTTTAATTGTTGGATTGCTTTAATTATTGAATGCTTGAGTGGCCGGCGTTTATTATAAATAAAAAAATTGAAATTAAAAATTGAAAGTTATCTGGGGGCGAGAGCTAATTCACGATTCTCAATTTGATAGGATTAAGCAATCAAACAAACAATCGCAATACGTATAATTATGAAAACGATAGGACTACCTATCTCGCATAAGGAGAACGAACGTCGTAGGACGCTGGTGCCTGCTGATGTCCGCCATATCCAGCATCCCGAACAGATATGGATTGAAACGGGCTATGGCGACGTGCTAGGGTATGCTGACGACGACTATCGGGCGCAGGGCATCGGCATTGCTAGCCGTAGCGAGGTGTTGCTGAAGGATATCGTGGCTGACCCGAAGATAGGCGATGCCGAGTATTTGGAATCGTTAGATGGCCAGACTATTTTCGGCTGGGTGCACGCTGTGCAGAACCGCGACATCACTGACAAGATTATTTCGCGTAGGCTTACCTCGTTTGCGTGGGAGGATATGTATGAGAACGGTAGGCATAGCTTTTGGCGTAACAACGAGATTGCCGGTGAGGCGGCTGTGTTTCACGCCTATATGTGCCACGGGGTGTTTCCCTACAATACTCGTGCAGCAGTGCTGGGACGCGGCAATATAGCTCGGGGTGCCATCAAGACCCTGAACTATATGGGTGCCGAAGTGAGACAGTACGACCGCAAAACTGAACGACTTTTCCAACAGGAGTTGGGTGATTTCGACGTGGTGGTGAATGCCATCCTTTGGGATACTTCGCGTCACGACCACATCATATATCGACACGACCTGCAGCGAATGAAGCGTAACGCACTGATTATTGATGTTTCATGCGATCGTAACGGTGGTGTGGAGACTAGTGTTCCGACTACCATTGAAAATCCCACATATATGGTAGACGGCATTACGCACTATGTTGTCGACCACACGCCATCGCTTTTTTGGAAGACTGCAACGGAGACGCTTAGTGCCGAGTTTGTCAAGTATGTTGACCTTTTGATTGAGGATCGACCGCTGCAGAACGACGTGCTTCGGGGTTGCCACAATTTTGAGAAGGGTACGATTCTTGACCGCAGGATTATTGAATTTCAGGGAAGAAGGTAATTAAAAATGAAAACTTACTACATTAAAATCGTAACAAATTAAGAATAAAAATCAGCTACGATTTTTTAGTTTAAAGTCGATAGTTTAAAGTTTAGAGTTGTTTAAAGTTTAGAGTTTAATGTTTTTGCGGCAGCAAAATTTCAATTTTCAATTTAGTAACTTCTTAGTTCATACTTCTTAGCTTTTTAAGGCAATCAAGCAACGCTCTAGTACAACATATGACTGATTTTTGCCTAATAGTATACATGTCGCGTCTCTTCGAGACGCTAGAAGTGAGTTTATTCTGTCACCGCACTGCGCTACGCTTGTACGGTGTTATTGAGATTCAGCCTCTTCGAGGCTGTAAAAAATCAGTCATATATTAAACTAGAGCCTCAAGCAATCAGACAATCAAGTATTCTTTTCAATTCTCAATTCAATAGGTTCACAATTCACATTTCATAAAAAATTGTAGAAGATGAATATTACTATAACTGGTGGGGCTGGATTTATTGGGTCTAATCTGTGTGAGTATTTTGTGTCGAAGGGTTACGAGGTGACTTGTTTGGACAATTTTTCGACAGGTTTCCGTAGCAATATCGAGCCTTTGCTTGCCATGCCTAACTTCCATTTTGTTGAGGGCGATATTCGCAATATGGAGACATGCCGCAGTGTGGTGGCGGGTGCCGAGGTGGTGCTGCATGAGGCGGCTTTGGGTAGTGTGCCCCGTAGCATCAACGACCCTATTAATACGAACAGCAATAATATAGACGGTTTCCTTAACATGCTAGTGGCTGCACGCGATGCAGGGGTGCGCCGTTTTGTGTATGCTGCCAGTTCGTCGACATACGGCGACAGCAAGGAGTTGCCTAAGATTGAACATAATATTGGTAGGCCGTTGTCGCCATACGCTATCACTAAATTTGTGAACGAGTTGTACGCCAATGTCTTTTCTAGTCTTTATGGTATTGAGACTATCGGACTGCGTTATTTCAATGTGTTTGGGCGTCGACAGGATCCTAATGGTGCATACGCGGCAGTGATACCACTGTGGGTGAAGGCGTTGATTAATCATCAGTCGCCATATATCAACGGTGACGGGAGTTATTCGCGCGATTTTACGTATATCGACAATGTTATTCAGGCGAATGAGCTTGCCGCCACGGTGCCCTCGGAGGTGATTAGGGAGCGGGCATCGCTGTATAATAGAGCATTGCCTCAGGGCGCTCCGATCGACTTGGTGTTTAATGTGGCGTATGGCGGCAATACGACGCTGAACGATTTGTTTGCCTGCCTGCGGAGCAATTTGGCACACTATGACGGTGAGATTGCCAAGGTGGAACCAACGTATCGCGCCAACCGCCCGGGTGACATACCTCATTCACAGGCTTCGATTATTAAGGCACAAAGGGTGCTTGGTTATTGTCCGAAGTATGATGCCCTGCGTGGTTTTGAGCAAGCGTGTGAGTGGTATTGGAACAATCTGAAATAAGGATGAAGGTAGTATTTGTGGCCAGTGGTAACAAGGCAGTGGGAACGGTGAGTTCGTTTGTCAGCTCGCAGTATGCGTCGTTGCAGCGCGAGGGACTGGACATGGTGCTCTTCCCAGTGAAGGGACATGGGTGGAAGGCGTATGTGGCTGCTATGGCGCGTCTGCGGAGGCTGGTGAGGCGTGAACGTCCGGATGTGGTGCATGCCCACTATTCGGTGTGTGGATTGGTGGCAGCGATTGCCACCTGTTGTACGGGGACTAAGGTGGTGGTGTCGATTTTGGGCAGCTTTCCGCGGGCGACTTTTAAGAAGCGTTGGGTGAGTTTTTTCATCAAGCATGTATGGGATGCGACCCTTGTGAAGTCGCAACGTACGGCGAACCAGTTGGGGATGGATTTGCCTGTGGTACCCAATGGTGTGAATTTGGAGCAGTTTGCCTTGGTGGACTGTCAGGTTGCTCGTGGACGGTGCGGTTTTGAGGAGGGGAAGAAATATGTGATATGGTGCTCCAATCCGTCGCGAGGTGAGAAACGGTACCCGTTGGCACAGCAGGCGGTGAGCTTGTTGGGTGATGAGAATGTGGTGCTCTACCCGGTGTTTGACAAGAGTCATGACCAGGTGGTGGAATATATGTGTGCTGCGGATGTGCTGTTGCTTACGTCGGTAATGGAGGGCTCGCCAAATGTGATAAAGGAGGCTATGGCATGTAATTGCCCCATAGTGAGCACTGATGTGGGCGATGTGCGATGGGTGACGGGTGGCATGGACGGCACGTATGTTGTACAGTATGGCGATGTGGAGGGCTTGCGCGATGCCTTGCGTTCAGCTATTGCTTTCGGAGGCCGTACGCAGGGGCGTGAACGTATCCTTTCGCTTGGGCTTACTACTGACAGGGTGGCAGCAAAAATTAAGAAGATATATGACACTCTATAATTATCTAGACAGATACCTGTTCCTGCCTCTGGGCGACTTGGTGTATGGAAGCAACGTGGTGGAGAAGCTCAAGGAGATGCGACGCTACGACTGTCAGTCGGAAGCTGCAATAAGGGAAGTGCAGAACCAGAAGTTGCGGAAGTTGGTGGAACATTGTTACCGCACGGTGCCGTATTATTCGAGGCTTTTTGACACCCATGGCATCAAGCCAGAGCAGATAAGTGAGCGTGAGGATTTGCAGTTGCTGCCAGTGCTCACCAAACAATTGATTCGCGACAACTACGACGACCTTTTTAGCACGGCTGTCAGTCCGAAACGTCTGCGCCGTTCGTCAACGGGAGGCAGCACGGGTATGCCGCTGAAGTTTTGCACCGATGCCAGCGAATGGAGCAGCTGGAAGGCATCTACGCTGCGTGCTTGGGAATGGTATGGCCTGCATTTGGGTGACAAGATTTTTTCGCTGGGTGGCAGTTCGATTAATAAGAGGAAACAGTTGCTGTCGTTCAAAGGACTGTACGACCGTGTCATCATGCGCAATTTTAAGTATAGCAGCGCGGATGTTACGGATGAGGGGATGCAGAGGAATTATGAGGCATTGATGAGGCTGAGACCGCAGGCGGTGAGAGGCTATGGTTCGTCGCTGTACATCTTGGCGAGATATATAGAGAAGATGGGGCTGCCGGTGTGTCCGATTAAGGTGGTGCTTACCACAGGTGAGGTGCTGATGCCCGAATATCGGCGCACGTTGGAGGAGGTGTTCAAGGCACCGGTATATGATGCATATGGTGCCGGAGATGGAGGCATATTGTCGCACGAATGTCCTAAACGGGAGGGTCTCCATATCACAGAGGAGTCGTGCATTATCGAAATTACCGACAGGGAGGGCAATCTTTTGCCTATGGGCAAGACTGGATTTGTGTGTGCGACCGATTTGGATAACTATGTATTTCCTTTCTTACGTTACCATGTGGGCGATATGGCATATATTAAAGAAGGCGAATGCTCGTGCGGAAGGCACACACGTTTGATAGGAGAGGTGATGGGCAGGGCTGGGAGGCTGATGTATAACAAGCAGGGTGTTCCGATTTCACCGACGGTGCTTCCCATGATGTTCTATCCCGAATTGAACTATCACAATGCAGAGTATCAGAAGGTGTACAATAAGATAGATAAATTTCAGATTAGGCAGGATAAGGAGGGGGATATATGCATATTGTTGAAACTGAAAGACCCATCTGAGTCCCACCAACAATTTGAATATATCGTTGACAACTACGAGAACCATTTTGTCGGCTCACAGGTTTCGCTCTCGTTTGTTGATGAGATTCCCTGTCTCCCCTCTGGGAAGGAAGACTACTGCATATCGGAATACGAATATACAACAGAATAATGTCAATAGTAGAACATCGCTCTATCAAGTCGGTCGTTAAAGGCATTTGGACGCACTCGCTGTCGATACTCACTATGTTTACTTTCCCATACCAGGTTACGGTGGCATGCCATCGGCTGCGGGGGGTGAAGATAGGCAAGCAGTCGCATGTGGCGCGCGGTGTGGTGTTAGACGACCGCAACCCCGACCTTATCGAGATAGGCAAGGGTGTGGCAATCACATCGGGTGTGATGATATTGTGCCACCAACGCGACCTTACCAACTACCGTCCGGGCATGTATGCCATGCACTGTCCTTTTAAGGAGGGGCGGGTGGTGATAAAAGACGGTGCCCATATCGGCATTGGGGCTATCATCATGCCGGGAGTAACTGTTGGCGAAGGGGCCATAATAGGTGCAGGCAGCGTTGTAACCCACGACATACCGCCATACTGCGTGGCAGTCGGCTCACCAGCCAAGGTAATTCGCACTTTTGAAAAATCAGAGTTATGAAATATATTATCGAACTCAACCATCCCAAGCACTATTATCAGTTTAAGCAAGTGATGCTTACGCTGCAGTCGCATGGTCATGAGGTCAAGGTGTTGGCTCGAGACAAGGATGTGCTGCTGAATGTGCTTCGGGAAGAGGGCGTTGATTATACCCTTTTTGGCAAGCATAGCAAGTCGATGGCTGCTAAAATATTCGGCACATTTAGCTTGATAGCCAATTACCTTGCTATCGTTCGTAAGTACAAGCCCGATGTCATTGTTTCCAAAGCCTCGTGGTACGGCACCTTTGCCGCATGGCTGACTGGAAGAAAGTCGGTGATATTCCCCGACTCGGAGGTGGTGAAACTGACCAATAGATATGTTGTGCCACTTTGCACCAAAGTGGTGACACCGGATTCATTTCGTTTAGACTATGGCAAGAAACATTGCCGTGTGGCGGGTATATATGAAGACTGCTATCTCTCGCCCCAGGTATTTCAACCCGACCCGTCTGTTGTTGACCAATATGGACTTCAACGCCCATACGCAGTGTTGCGTTTTGTGGGTTGGTTTGCCAACCATGATGTAGGGCAAGGAGGGTTCAACAGCGAAGAGAAGCAACAGCTTGTGCGGGAGCTTTCCCGAAATATGACTGTCTATATCTCATCAGAGCGCGAACTGCCTACCGACTTACAACAATACAGGCTCCCCACTCCAGCATCCCAAATCCATCATGTGTTGGCATTTGCAGATCTGTATGTAGGGGACTCGCAAACTATGGCGGCAGAGGCGGCACTGCTAGGCACTCCTGCCATTAGGTCGAACACTTTTGTCGGTGCCAACGACATGTCGAACTTTATCATGCTACAGGAGCAGTACGGCCTGCTGTATAACATTGCCACACCGGCCGAAGCTATCCGACAAGCAGCGCAACTGTCCCTTAATTCGAAAAAGGAGGAATGGCTCCATAAACGCGAGCAATACTATAGTCGTGTTGGTGATATTAATGCTCAAATAGTTTCGCTGCTTGAGTCTGTTTGAACACTATAATGTAATATTGTTGAGGATGGATTTTACCCTTGAGAAATACGCCCAACTGCTCACCGCGCTTCGATTGAGTGGTATCTCATTCCAGTTGAGGCATGATGTGGATTTGCTGCCAGCCAATTCATTGCGCATAGCACAGATTGAGAAGGAGCAAGAATTGAAGGCAACCTATTATTTTCGTATGGTGCCTGAAAGTTATGACGAGGCCATCATCAAGCAGATAGCAGCCTTAGGACATACGATAGGCTATCATTATGAGTCGCTTACTACATGTAATGGTGACATCGAGGCCGCCTATCGTGATTTTTGTGACAATTTGGCAAAATTGCGGCAGCTGGTCCCTGTCAATACTATCTGCATGCATGGTTCGCCCCGTAGCCCATACGACAGTAGGGATATTTGGAAACATTACGACTACCATCAGCTGGGTATTAAGTACGAACCCTATTTCGACACGGATTTTTCTCATACATTATACATCACAGACACTGGTCGCCGTTGGGATGGATACCACGTCAGCGTTCGTGACAAAATACCACAATATCAAGAGTTGTGGGAAAAGCAAGGGCTTGTATTCCACACTACCGACGATATTATTGCACAACTGAGCAACACTGCTTCTCCGCTTCGTCAGTTGCACTATGGTCTGCTTATCACCACCCATCCCCAACGTTGGAATCCGCTGGGTGTGCGATATTTGATGGAGTTTGGCTCACAGATGGTGAAGAATGGTATTAAACGGCATCTGGTGCGGCGTAATTAATCTGATGCAATAGACAGAAACAAGCCCCAATTTGTCGGGCACTAGTATATTTGTATCTATAAGCTGAGAAATGAATAAAATAATGCAATAAAAAAAACACATCTTCGTTATTATTTAATCTTATTATCATAATCATGAAAAGAGCAAGCAAGTTACTATTCGCTACATTACTGGCAGTGTTGCTTTTTACATCCTGCTTGACACCAGGAGAGGTTAACTATCTGCAAGATATGCGGCACGGGACCCAGATTGAACTAGAAAATGCTTTTCAGGCGCGTGTATGTCCGTATGACGAATTGGACATATATGTATTCTCGTCCGACGAGGAACAGGCAAAACCATTTAATCTTAGTTCTTTTACAACATCAACGTCTGTTTCATACCGTCGTGGTGCCTATTTGGTGGATGTGAACGGCAATATTCAGTTTCCGATACTGGGCACGCTGCATGTGTCTGGATTGACAAGACTAGAGTTGCAGGACACTATAAGCCACATGCTTGTTGCTAACGCGCTATTGACTGATGCCGTCGTAGTGGTGCGATTCTCGAACTTTAAGATTTTCTTCCTCGGTGCTGAAGGAGGCAAGGCTATCACCATCAGCAATGAGCGGTGTACCTTTCTTGAGGCATTGGCTTTGGCAGGCGGTTTGAACGCATATACCAGCCGAAATAAGATTGCTGTGATGCGCGAGGTGGATGGCAAGATGGTGATGCGCTACCTCGACCCGCGTTCGTCGTCAGTGTTTCAGGATCCTTTCTTCATGTTGCAGCAAAACGACTTTATCATCACCCAAAATTATACGAAAGACACTCCCCGTAGAGAGGCTAGGAATTTTGCATCGTGGCTGTCTATTGGGCTATCGACGATGACATTTTTCGTTACGCTGGTAGGATATTTGAAAAAAGATTGAGAACCATAATAATTTTATACCATGGATAACACTAATAACACTAATACCAATCCGATTCCGAATTATTCTAATTTGTCGTTTCTTGATGAGAAACAGTCGGTGTCGTTCCATATTAAAGATTTGGTTTTTTTGCTGCTGCGCAATATACATTGGCTGCTTGTTTTTGCATTAATAGGCGGTTTGATTGCCAATTTTGTGGCTCGTCGTCAAGATAAAGTGTACCAAAGCCATGCAAAGATAATGATTCGTAGTGGTAACAATATTGGTCTCAATGATAACGATACACGTGCGCTGACGATAAGAAGTGCAATAGGACTTCGTCCATTCTATGCCAGTACTATTAATAACGAGATGATGATTCTCACCTCCAAGTCAACAATCCAGAAAGCGGTAGAGGAGTTGCAGTTGAATGTGATGTATAGTACTGAGACTCGTTTCTTGAAGCGCAAAAAGAATCTATATGCTATTTCACCCGTAGAGTTGGAATTTGATTCTAATAGTTTTCTTTTGCCCGATAGGTTGATGATGAAAATTGTAGACAAGGAACATGTGTTGCTATGTCGCAAAAATCACCATTCGCTGTTGGTGCCGCTGGATAGTTATGTAATAACACCGATGGGAAGGTTGATGGTGCACAAGACTTGGACATTTGTGGATAAGTCGGTGGGACAGGAGATATTGGTAGAACATCGCGATTTGTCTGCGGTGTCGGAGTACTATCGCTCAAAGTTGGTGGTGAAGCGCAACGATGAACGTAATACGATTCTGAATATGTCCATGAAGGATTATTCTCCACAGCGTTGTGCCGATTTTATCAACGCGGTGATACGGGTCTACAATGAAGGGTCGGTGAATGACAAGAAACGTATTATTAATGAAACCTATAATTTTATCAATGAACGTATTAATGTCATTAGCGAAGACCTTGGTGCACAAGAGTCGGCCATTGCCGCTTACCGTAGCAGCTCGGATGCGTTGGCATCGGGTTCGTTCAGCGCAGGATATGTGAGTACCAGTTTGCGGTCGGATAATGAGGCTGTGAGACTTCAAAACGAACTGGGTATGGCTCGCGAGTTGCTGACGAGCATCAAAGCTAGCGATGGTACGGCGGTAGTACCTTCAACAGCCATATCTAATGGAGTTGTGTCATCGTATCTTTCTAAGTATAACAGCCACGCCAAACAGGTGGCACGTTATAAGGAGATGGGTACAGTGAACAATCCTGTAGCGGCTCGCGCTATCGAGAATCAAAATCAGCAGCGTGAGGACCTGATTAGTATGACTGAGGGGTATATCTCATCTTTGGAACAACGTATAGTGGACGAACGCAATATTGCCAATGTGGCATCGGCAAGGGTAAGATCTGTACCTATCCAACAGTTACATCTTGAAGAATTGCAGCGTAACCAAAAGGTGAAAGAGGAATTGTATGTATCGCTGCTCACTCGCCGAGAGGAGTTGATGATTAGCAAACCTACGCTCGAAGGTTATGCAAAAATAATTGATCCCGCGCAGGTTAACAAAACGCCCCTGTCGCCCAATATCTCGCACATAACTTTTGTGGGTGCCATAATTGGTTTGTTAGTTCCTGTGGTATTTTACCTGTTGAAGAAGTTGTTCGACACTCAGGTGAAGACTTATTCTGATATTGAGTCGGCAACGACAGTACCCTTCCTTTCAGAAATTCCAGCCCTACCCGAGGATGACACCCGTAATATCGTCATAACGGAGAAAGAGCGTGACGGTATAGCAGAGTCGTTCAGGCATTTGAGGGCTAAGATTGACTTCCTAGGTGGTTCACAAGGTAGAGCGAAAGTACTATTATTTACCTCTTTGGTACCTGCTTCAGGTAAAACGTTTACAACAAGCAATCTAGCCGCTAGTATCGGTTTAGCAAACAAGAAGGTATTGTTGATGGACTTGGATTTACGCAAAGGGGCGCTTACCCGCAAGTTCTATTCGCGTAAGAAACCGGGTATCGTGAATTATCTGACAGAAAAGGTGACTGATATTGACAGCCTGATACAGCACGATGTAGTAGCAAAGGGAGTGGATGCTATTTTCTCAGGTCCGTTGCCTCCTAACCCTGCAGAGTTGCTAGGTTTGCCGCTATTCGACCAGTTGATGGATTATTTGCGTGAACGTTACGACTATATCATTCTTGATGGTACGCCTGCGGGCATGGTGGTCGATACCGATATTGTAAAGCATGTGGCCGACCATACGATATTCATGATTCGTGCTAGAAAGTTCGACAAACGCATGTTGCTTGATGTGGAGCGTTTGTATAAGGATGGTGCGTTCCCCAACATGTGCACGATACTGAACGATGTAAAATACGAAAGACAGCCCATCTATGGACGTAATTATGGCTATGGTTACGGCTATGGCTATGGTTACGGCTATGGTTATGGCTACGGTTATGGCTACGGTTACGGGTTTAGCGATACAATGAATCAGGATGACGACGATGATGAGAAATCAGAGTCGACCACTGATACCAAATCTAGAAAAAGAAAGTGAAAAAAAATCTGACCGTTACCACTCCGCTGATGCCTGATTTAGGCGAGTTTTCCCAAATGTTAAAGGACATTTGGGAGAGCAAGTGGATTACCAATAACGGACAGTTTCACCAGCAGTTAGAAGAGGCTCTGTGTGCCTATCTGAAAGTGCCGTATGTCAGTCTCTTCACTAATGGTACCTTGCCACTTCTGACTGCACTTCAGGCATTACGGGTCAGCGGAGAAGTTATAACAACACCTTACACCTTTGTCGCCACTACCCATAGCATTTGGTGGAATGGGTTAAAGCCCGTGTTTGTGGATATTGACCCAAGCAACTGTGGTATGGATCCTGATAGGATAGAGGCTGCTATCACACCTCGAACCACCGCTATTATGCCGGTGCATTGCTATGGCAAACCTTGCGACATAGTGCGTATACAGCAGATTGCTGACAAGTATGGCCTCAAGGTGATATACGACGCTGCCCACTGTTTCGGAGTAGAAGTAAATGGCAAGTCAATACTTGAATATGGCGACATCTCTACGTTGAGTTTTCATGCCACTAAAGTATTCAACACTGTAGAGGGTGGTGCCATGGTCATGCACGATGCTGCCACCAAGCAGCGCATCGACTATCTCAAGAATTTTGGCTTCGAGAGCGAGACAGAGGTTATAGCCCCTGGAATCAACAGTAAACTCGACGAAATGCGTGCCATCTATGGTCTGTTAAACCTGCGTCAAGTAGATGATGCTATCGAAGCCCGACATCGTGTAGCCATACACTACCGCGAAGCATTACGTCCTGTGCAGGGTATCCGCTTCTTTGATGATATGCCAGGTGTGCGTCACAACTATAGTTATTTTCCTATCTTTGTGGATGCAGAGGAATATGGAATGACGCGCGACGAATTGTTTTTCAAACTACGGGAACACAATATTATGAGCCGGCGCTATTTCTATCCTCTTATTAGCACGTTCAGTACCTATAGAGGCCTGCCAAGTGCTACCACAGAAAACCTACCTAATGCAACACGCATTGCTAACGAAGTTATCTGCCTTCCAATGCACCATGAACTCTCCGAGGAGGATGTGGATAGGGTGTTGGAGATAGTTGTCAAGTAGTAACCTGATTGCTATTATAAAGCCGCAAGAACCCACATTCTCTTGCGGCTTTTTTGTGTATAATAAAGCAGGAGTCTGTTTCAGGCTCCTGCTTTTTAGTAAGATAACTTAAAATTCAAGGTGTGTTTATTTGTCGGCCTCGTAGATGAGCAGCTGACCTTCGGGGGTGTAGAAGAATAACAGCGGGTCTCTATCGCGCTTCTTCATTATCCAGCAGCCGCCGTTTTCGGGGTCAATCTGCATCTTGCAGTATTTGCGACTTACTTGCTGTTCGGCAAGGAGTTTGTCGTTGCGGTCATATATCTGTAGATAGGTATGGCCATCGGGGTCGTTTATGAGGGCGTACATATAGTCGCCACTGATAGCGTAAGTGATGAGGTCTACATTATAGGTGGATCTGGCATACTCTCTTACCACCACTACGTCGGTAACGTGATAGTCATACCAATAGTTGTTGCAGTAGAACCAGAATCCCGGCCAGAACCAAGGACGGGGAGGAAATGGATCCCAGTAGAGTCTGTGGCAGTGTACCATGTGATGATGGCAGGGGTGCATGAAGTAGGGTGCAGGGTGCATCGGGCGGTGCGAAGGGGGCATGTGACCACCAGGGTTGCCCGGGTGGGCATATCCACCTGCGGGAGTTGGGGCTACACCATGAGGACGTCCACTACCAACGTGGTTGCCTGTGGGATTGTCGCCACGACGTCCATCACCGCGTACACCGCCGCTAGTGCCACGTCCACCATCGCGCATGGCTTCGTTATTGTGGCTACGGATTTGGGCGGGAACACTACCAGTACGAGACTGGCGGCTGCTGCCACGTGATACGGCCGAACCGCCTTCAGAGCGGCTGCCAAAGTCAGACGAAGACGAGCGAGAACCTGAATACGACGGGGATGAGCTGCTGCGCAGGCTGCTGCTTACGTTTGGCGAGCTGTAGCTTGAGCTACTGCGGCTGCCCGAGTAGCTTGAACTACTACGGCTACCAGAATAACTCGAACTACTGCTACGACTGCTGGAATAGCTGCTGCCACTGCTGCTACGGCTGCTTGAAAAGCCGCCGCCACCACCGCGGCTGCTGCTGACACTTCCACTGCTGTGACCGCCGCCACCACCGCTACGGCCACCACCGCCGCCGCCACGTTGAGCATAAACAGGGGTCACTGCCAAAGCGACACCTAAAAGGGCGATGCTAAACAAACGAGACATTTTCATTTTATAACTCCTTTCTTTTTTATTTATTATCCTGTTTTCTTTGGCTGACTTGCGTCTGCCTTTTTCACGATGCAAAAGTACTACCATTTTTTTAGGGAAAATCCCTATTTAGAACCTAATTTTCCCGCAAAAATACAACACTCTATTTGCTAGTATTTTGCGAGTTGCTAACTGACGTAACTTATTATTGATTATAATTCTTTTAGGGTTCTTTTTGTTTCAAGCATTGCGACTTTTGCAGGCTTTAATTAGCATTTGGCAGTTGGCGCAGTCGAATGTGAGGATAAACTGGTTACGGCTGTTGCGCAGATAAAGGTTACCCTGATAGGCTTCTGGGTTGTCAACTCGCCACTTGCGTCGCTCTGTCTTTAGGCAGCAGCCTAATTCATAGCGCAGACAGTATTTGGTTGTCATAAGTGCCTTGTCGTGATAGTCGAGGCTTTTCTCCAGTCCATATTCTGTCGTGTTTGCTCCATGGCGTAAGTAGAATTGGCGGCACTGCTCATTGATAACATTGGCATGGTAGTCGATAGAGGGTTTAAAGTAGGGAGTTGTGTTCTGTCGACGTTCTTCCAAAGAGGGGCTAGTGCCGCGGAGTGACAGGTGTTGAGCCACACGCAGCTCCTGTAGTTGGGTCACGGCTTGACGGCGCAGTTCGTTGAGGGTGGATGCGGGGAGAAAGTAGGGCTGCTGGCAGACGACGTCGATGTGGGTGGCACGGAATATAGTGTCGCCCAGCTTTGAGAGTTGCCGACGTGTTTGTTCTATGGCTTTGTCGGGGTTTTGAGCTCGCTCTTTGAAACAGGCGATTGTGGCAGAGGCTTGGCAGCCGTCTGTGTCGGTGAGTTGCAGACACAATCCCTCGTCGGTATCGCTGAGTTCCAGTTGTATGTCTATTTTACGGCTGCTGGTGTTGCCTTGTAGCAGACGCTCGAAGGCTTGGTCATTATTCCGCCAAATGGAGGCTCCAACCTTTAAGGATGTAGGCATCCGGTTAGGATATACGGTGTTTCGTTCCACACGGTTGACAAGAAATCCCTCCCACGTGCCTTGGCTGTTCATAAAGCAGAGTCCATCGCCAGCGGTGAGCGGCTCGCAACTATCGATAGTGGTGCTGTTGCGCTCTATACGTTTGACTGTGCCAATACGCTTGCCGATGGATTTCTGTGTGCTGAGGGTCGCCATGGGTTGGCGTTTCACTAAGAAGTAGTCGGTAAAGCCTCGGTTGAAGGTTTTTTCGAGGTCGGGAACAAAATGAAACTCGCAATGGCCAGAGGAAGATTGTGTATGTTCTGTGCTATCTATTATGCCGTCGAGCAGTCGTCGGTAATATGCGGTAACATTTTTGACATACCCGAGGTCTTTGAGGCGTCCCTCGATTTTGAACGAAGTGATGCCCGCATCAACCATCTGTCGCAAGTGCTGCGCGGCAGAAAAGTCTTTGAGCGAGAGTAGGTGCTCGTTGTGGCGTAGAAGCGTACCCTGCTCATTGTAGAGGTCGTAAGCGGAGCGGCAGGGTTGTGAGCAGCAGCCTCGGTTACCACTGCGGTTGTTGAGGTATTGGCTCATGTAGCATTGTCCGCTATAAGAGACGCATAGTGCGCCTTGAATGAATGCCTCGAGGTCGGCATGGGTGTGCCGACGTATCTCCTCCATCTGTTGCAGCGAGGTTTCGCGTGCCAAGATGATGCGGCTGAAGCCCACTTTTTCAAGAAACTGTATGCGTGGCAGGCTGGCATTATGGGCCTGAGTGCTGGCGTGCAGTTCGATAGGAGGGAGGTCGCACTCGAGCAGTCCCAGGTCTTGAATAATGGCAGCGTCTACACCTGCATTATAGAGCTGGTGCAACATTTTTACTGCATCGTCAATCTCGTTATCAAATAGTAGTGTGTTGACAGTGGCGAATACCTTGGCGTGGTAGAGGTGGGCGTAGTGTGTGAGCGATTCGATGTCCTCGATGCTGTTGCCCGCTGCGGTGCGTGCTCCGAAAGCGGGTGCACCTATGTAGACAGCATCGGCACCGTGGTTGACGGCCTCGCGACCTTGTTCAAGGTTCTTGGCAGGTGACAGCAGTTCTAGTTGCATGGTAGTTATTGTATTCTAAATTGGTGGAGGATGGGTGAGCGCGACATATCGTTGGGGTTGGTACCGGGCATGTCTTGTGGGACGGCAACGCCAAGGCTGTCAAAATGGTGCTGCCAATAGGCAGGTAGGGTCCCGTCAGAGGCGTAGAAGTTCATGGGCTTGGAGGGGAAGAGACGGTTTCCATTTTGGTCGAAGAAGCATTCTTGCACCAATTCGCTGCAGTAGAGCCGTCCATTGTCGGGCAGGAAATAGGGGTCATAGGGCAACCCGATGAATGAGTGTAAACGCTCAAGGAGGGTTGCCGTGTCAAAGGAAACATTAATATAATAATATTCCGCCATACCGACGAAAGCGTATTTGGCATTGGTATCATAGACCGAACAGATGAAGTCGATTAGGGGTCGGCGTGCCACCCCTAGAGCGGGCGTGGCATCAATAACATAGACCCCGCTGTCGGTGCATTCGGTAATAGCCACATGAGTCAGGGCGGGTTTGAGTGTGTCCCACTCGGTGGAAGATTGGACGGCACTACCCATGCCAGTGGTGTCGTATATGAAAATAAGGTTGCCAGTCTCGAATTCGCATACGCCAAAAAATTGACTAATGGGGGGTAGTGGGGGGTACTGTTGTCGGCATGAGGCAAATGACAACATGAGGCATAGGGTAAATATGAGGTAGTGTAGACGGTTCATTCTATGATATTTTGAGCAACGCATCGCGGATTTCGTTCTCGTCAACGGCAAGGTCGATGACGGGTGCACCCAGTTCTTGCAGCAGCACGCAGCGTATCTCACCGTCGGCGTTCTTCTTGTCTTGGCGCATAAAGGAGAGGAGTGCTTCGGTGTCGCGCAGGGTGTAATGTGGTAGTTCTATGAGTTTTGTCGCCACACTACGGTAGTGGTCAAGACATGATTGGGGTAGGCCTAGCTTCTTGACAGAGAGGTAAAGGGCACAGACCATGCCTACGCCTATGGCTTTGCCGTGACTGTAGGGTTTGTCAGTTTGATGGCTGAAAGACTCGATAGCGTGGCCGAAGGTGTGTCCGAGGTTGAGAATGTGGCGGATGCCTTTGTCGGTGGGGTCTTGTTTAACCACGGCAGTCTTGATTTCGGCACAGGCGGCTATCATGTCGGGCTTTAGGTCGAGGGTGCCTCCAAGCAGCATATCGCAAAGTTGCTCATATCGGTCAGGGGCGCCAATCATCATGGTCTTAAGCATTTCGAACACACCGTTGAATAGTTCTTCGTCGGGCAGGGTGTCGAGGAAAGAGGGATTGAGGCAGACAATGTCGGGTGGGTTGAAAAAGCCTATTTGATTTTTATATCCGCTGAGGTTTAGGGCTGTTTTTCCCCCGATGGCGGCATCGACCATGCCGATAAGTGTTGTGGGGACATTGATGTAGCGTATACCACGCTTATACCCAGAGGCTACAAAACCTCCGAGGTCGCTCACGCAGCCGCCACCAAGGTTGACAAGCACGCTGTTGCGGTCGGCCCCGCTTTCGAGCAGGGTCTCCCACAGCTGGGTGGCGATGGCTATGTCCTTGCAATCCTCACCAATGGGGACTTCCATAAATTCAGCTTTTTGAAGCGGTGTAACCTGCGCCACTAGTTGTGGCAGGCAGTGGTTGTAGGTGTTCTCATCCACAAGGATAAAATAACGCGCATCGCGATAGGCTTTGCCTGCTAGTGTGCGGTTGAGGCGGCTCAAAGGTGATTGGTGTGAGTGAAGGATGGTTTTCATGGTTATTGTGGCTGTACTAGGAGTTGTGTGGTAGTGCGCGAACGTTGCTGCAACAAGATTGGTCGACCTGCGACTATCGTGTCTATAATTTGTTGGGTGTAGTAGCGTATGGTGATGAGCTGTAAGCCACGATTATAGCGCAGCTGGAATTGTGGGGTAAGTCGTTGTCTCAGCTGTTCCAGTAACATTTCGTTGTCGTCGATGCAGAGCGAGAAACTCAGTGCCGAGTTCTGCATTAGGTTGACGCGGATGTTCAGTTCTGCAAGGGCGGCAAAGATGGTCTGCAGGTTATCTTCGGCAATGAAACTGAAGTCTTTGGGTTGTACCGACAACAATGTCTGGTTGTTCTTAAAGATATAAAGAGGAGTCAGAGGCTTGATGGTGTCGAAGGGTCCTATGATAGAACCCTCTGCGTCAGGCGTGACAAACGATTTGATGTGCAGGCGTATATTCTTGTTCTGAATAGGCTTCACAGTCTTGGGGTGGATGACGCTGGCACCATAGTAGGCTAGCTCAATGGCCTCGTTGTATGGTATTTGCTCTATCTTCACGGTGTCTGCGAAGTATTTTGGGTCGGCATTCAAGAATCCAGGCACGTCTTTCCAAATGGTCATGCTTTCAGCGTCAAGGCAGTAGGAGAGGATGGCTGCGCTGTAGTCGCTGCCTTCGCGTCCCAGGGTCGTGGTGTGTCCGTCGGAGGTGCCGGCGATAAAACCTTGCGTGACATACATCATGCAACCAGTCGCTTGGAAAACCTTGCTCGCCTCTTTTGTGGCGTCAAAATCTACAATGCCTTCGCGGTAGTGGCTGTTGGTGCGAACCACTTGACGGATGTCTACCCACTTGTTTTCCAGACCCGTGCTGCGTAGGTAGTGGCTGATAATGGTAGTGGAGATAAGTTCGCCGTAGCATACCGTTTGGTCGTAGTCGTAATTATAGTTCGTAGCAGCCTGAGCCGTCTGTTCTTGTAGTTGTGCAAAGAGACGGTCAAAATCTTTGTATACAATGTGGTCTGCATCGGGAAATAGTCCTTGGATGATTAGCAGGTGGTAGCTGCGCACCTGCTCTAGCAGTGCCGGATGCTCCTCAATGGGTCGTACGCCAGGCACTAACTGCTCCAGCATGTTGGTGGTCTTGCCCATGGCGGAGACCACTACCACAAGCGGTTCGTCCCTGTACGCACCCACAATCTCTGCCATGTTGCGTACTGCTGCCGTGCTGTTGACGGATGCTCCGCCAAATTTAAAAACCTTCATATCTTATCGTCTGAGTACTCGTTCCATGTCGCGGCGTGTATCTTTCTCCTTGATGCTCTCACGCTTGTCGTAGAATTTCTTACCCTTAGCCAGCGATATGAGCAGTTTGGCTCTTCCTTGTGGGTTCACAAAAAGTTTAACGGGGATGATAGTGAAGCCGCGCTCCTTTATTTTGTTTTGCAGTTTGTGTAGCTCGCGTTTGGTCAATAGCAGTTTGCGGTCGCGCTTGGCGGCATGGTTGAGATACGACCCAAAGCGGTATTCCGATATGTGCATCTGCCGAACAAATAGCTCGTTGCCAATGAATACGCAATAGGCGTCGGTGAGGTTCGCCTTGCCGTCGCGAATAGACTTTATCTCGGTACCCGTCAGCACGATGCCGGCGGTATAGTCGTCGAGCAGGAAGTATTCGTATTCTGCCCGTTTGTTTTTGATTTCTATGATGTTTTTCTCTTCCATTCGTATATCTGTTATTTGATGGAATGTGCCTTTTTGAGTGCTCTGATGCGCTCGGCGGAGGTGTGGATGTCTTCAGCCGACAGTTCGCCGTTCTCAACCATCTGGCGGATGGCTTCCACAGCGTGTGGCACCAGCTCGGGGTCGTAGGTGCCGCTGCCATTGTTCGACAAACATAGCATGTCGCAGCCGGCAAGAATTGCCATTTTCAAAGCCTCTTCTAATCCATATTGTTTGGCTATAGCCCCCATGGCGAGGTCATCGGTGACAACAACTCCATTGAATCCCATCTCGTTGCGGAGTTTCTCCTTAACAACCATAGGCGAAAGAGAAGCAGGAAGGTTGTCGCCCAACTTTCTGTTAATGACATGGGCCACCATTACCATTTCTACTTTCCCGTCGGCAATCAGCTTGCGGTAGGGCTCTAGTTCACTCTCTTGCCATGTCTTGGTCACGTCAACAAGCCCTGCGTGTGTATCGCCCGAGGCACTGCCGTGTCCGGGAAAGTGTTTGAGGCACGACACGATACCTTCTTTTGATTGCACGTCAATCCAATGGCGGGCGTATTTTACAACAAGTGCTGGGTCGCTCGAGAAACTGCGTCCCAGCTTGCCGATAATAGGGCAGTTGGGGTTGGTGTTCACATCCACGCATGGGGCAAAATTAAGGTTGATGCCGGCCTCGTCCAACTCTTGTGCTATCACGAGGGCGTTCTCCACCACGCTTTTCTCGCCAGCCTCTGCCGATGCCTGTGCACTGAGAGTTTTGGGGAATCCGTCTTTGACACGCAGGCGTGTAACGTTACCACCCTCTTGGTCTATACCGATGAGCAGATGTCCTTTGGCATGTTTCTGAAGGTCATGGCATAGTTGCTTCACTTGCTCAGGCGAGGAAATATTGCGGTGGCGTGTGCCTGTCGGTGCATCGTACTCAAACAGGATGATGCTGCCAACATGATACTCTGTTATGTCTCTGACAATATGGTTGTTCTCGCCTAATGTGGTGCCGCGAAACCCTACGAGAAGCATCTCGCCAATATCTTCCAACAACTGGTCCTTGTCAGTTTTGGTGGTTTGGGGTGTGGCAGTGTCTTGTGAGTTGGCTGGGTTCTGGCTGCAAGCCATAGTGGTAAGTGCCGCAATGAGTGTGATGATAAAAAACTGTTTCTTCATATCGTGATGCGATTGTTTATTCAAAAGGTACTCTGTGCACGATGGAGCGTCCTAGTGTGATTTCGTCGGCATATTCTAGATTGTCGCCAATGGCGATGCCGCGTGCGATAGTAGTCACTTTTACCCCAAGGGGTTGCAATTGTCGGTTCAGGTAGTAGTTCGTAGTGTCGCCCTCCATGGTGGTAGGCAGTGCCAAGATGACCTCTTCCACAGGCGAAGGCTGCCCTTGCTGCACACGTTGCAGCAGTGACTCGATATTCAGGTCGCGCGGGCTAATGCCGTCAATGGGCGAAATGACTCCGCCAAGCACATGATAGAGCCCCTGATATTGCTGTGTGTTCTCAATAGCCATCACATCCTGCACGTTCTCCACCACGCACACAATGCTCTTCACCCGCTTAGGGCTGGCGCAGATAGGGCAGATGTCGCTGTCGCTGATACAGTGGCATATCTGGCAGTAACGTATGTCGGTGGCCAGTTTGCTGATTGATTCTGACAACTGCAATACCTCGCTGGTAGGCTGCTTGAGCAGGTGCAGGGCAAAACGCAAGGCTGACCTTTTGCCTACGCCGGGCAGGGTGGACAGGGCGTCTACCGCTTGGGATAGTATGGTTGAGGGTAGTTGCATTGCTGTGTTGTTATACCTGTTTCGTTAATAAAAATGCAAAAATACGATTTTTTTTTGTATTTTTGCATTTTGTTTATTAGAAATGTTGGCAAGCCCCTCATGGGTTAAATGCTAAACATTAAATGCTAAAAGGATATATGAAGTATATAACGGATTTCACAATTGTGTCCAAGCAGCAGCTGGGTGCCCAGTATTTCTCCCTTACGCTGTGCCATCCCGACAAGATGCCACCCATCGCAGCAGGTCAGTTTGTTGAGGTGGAGGTGCGTGGCTGTCGCGAAGTGATGTTGCGTCGGCCTATCTCCATCCACGATGTCGACTCCTCCGCCAACACGCTCACCCTGCTCGTCCAAATTGTGGGCAATGGCACACGCCAGCTCGCCACACTCAACGAGGGCGACACGCTCAATCTGATTTATCCGCTGGGACATGGATTCTCTGTCCTCGGCAACAATCCCCTGCTGGTTGGCGGAGGTGCCGGTATTGCCCCCCTGCTGTATCTTGCCAAGTGTTATAACGACCGTGGCGTGCGTCCCACTATCCTCTTGGGTGGGCGTACCAAGGAACTGATACCCGTGCGCGAAGCCTTTGAGCCCTATGGCAAGGTGCTCTATTCCACCGAGGACGGCAGTTTGGGCGAGAAAGGCTTTGTCACCCAGCATTCCCTATTCTTCGCCCCCTACGACCATATCTGCACCTGTGGCCCTACCCCCATGATGAAGGCGGTAGGCCGCTATGCCGTGGAGAAGGGTACCCCCTGCGAGGTGTCGCTCGAGAATATGATGGCATGTGGCATTGGTGCCTGCCTCTGTTGTGTCACCGACACTGTCGATGGTCACAAATGCGTCTGCAAAGAGGGTCCCGTGTTTGATGTGACCAAACTGGCCGGTTTTCTTGAAAACAAGTAGGCTGTGAACCGCAAGAACAAACTGAAATGGGGTCTGACGACGCTAGCCTCCCTGCTTTTTTGGGCTGTTTCCATTGGGATGGCAGTAGAAGATAATACATGGAAAGCGTGGGCTTGCTTCGCCTTTTTTACCTTAGTGTTGCTAATAAACTTTATGAATTTTGCCCGAGTGGTCATCGGTTCACCATCAGTCTTGTTCACCAACGAGAATCTTGTCATTGTCGGTTTTTTTGGTAAAAAGACCCCTATCCCATGGAACAGGATTGAGGGCTTTGGCACCTGGAAAACCCGGTATCAGAATCAAATAAAGGTTTTTACCCGCGACACTGAGAAGGAGATTAAGGAGATGCCCACAGCGTTCCGACGCTTCTTGGCACGAGTAAACTATGATTTTTCGGGTGCCATATATTTTATCTTGGAAGACATGAGTG
>JAFWQP010000105.1 GCA_017509045.1 Bacteroidales bacterium | reverse complement strand
GGACATAAAAAAAGCGTGGAACGTTTTCCTTGCCTGAACGTCAGGGTTTCCACGCCCTCCAAAATCCAACAAGTCATTCCACGCCGAAACAATCGGCGTTTCGTAACCTATTCTTGATTTTGGAGCCTTTAAATGGCAATGTGGAAATTTGACGTTCAAGAATAGCACGAATCGCTATTATGTTATGTCTTTAGTTTCTTGTGTTTACTACATAATTGTATGTATTAATTATACAGATATTTATTGTCCATTTGACGCTGCAAATATACAACTTTTTTCTCAAACAACAACAATTCCGCAAAAAAGCGGGCTAAGATGATGCCTGTAACTTCTCAGTCTCCCCCTTCGTTAAGGGCGGGGAGGCCGTTTCTTTTCATTTTTCTTCGGACTTTGCTACTCTTTAACCACCTCTTTATTACTGGATGCTAAATAAAAGATAAACAATATCGAAACAAAATAGTGGAATTGCAGTCTTCGCGGGCCTTCGTTATGAGGAAGATAGCAGGTAGCAGATGGGGCATTGGATAAAAATCGGGGATTTTTTTTCATAGGGAGGTGTAGTATTTTTGCCTTTCGCGCGTTTATATAGCGAATGACGCAAAAAGAATACAACAATGGTGTGCGGCTGTGGGCCGATGATGTGTACCGCTTTGCGGTACGCTGCGGCGGTGGTGAGGAGCTGTCGAAAGACGCTGTGCAGGAGGCCTACGCATCGTTGTGGGAGAAGAGGGAGCAGGTGGAGGTGGAGAAGGGGAAGTCGTTCCTGTTCACCGTGGTGCACAACTGCCTGATGAGCCATCACCGCCACGAGCAAGTACACCAGCAGACTCTGCCGCTGCTGGAACCCGAACGGGTGGTGCAACCCGACGAGCGGTTCGACATACAGGAGGCACTTCAACGGGCGTTGATGAGGCTGCCACAGGTGCAACGCGAGGCTGTGCAACTCAAGGATGTGGAGGGTTACAGCTGCAAGGAGATTGCCGAGATGCTCTCGCTCACCGAGAAACAGGTGTCGGTGTATCTCTTCCGCGCCCGCGTATCATTAAAGAAATCATTAATTGCTTTAGGCTATGATAATAACAACTGATAATTACGAGGAATACTTCTACCGCTACTGCGAGGGCGAGCTGACCGCCGAGGAGCGTGCTGCCGTGGAGGCCTTTGCCGCCCAACACCCCTACCTGGCGGAGGAGCTGTCGCTCTACGACCCCGCCCTCAAGCTGGAGGAGCCGCCGATGGTCTACCCTGACAAGGAGAGCCTTTTGAAGTACGAACACCATATCGTTCCGCTGTGGCGTTGGATCGCTGCTGCTTGTGTGGCTGCAGTGTTGATTGGTGGAACGTGGATGGTCTGGCGGGATACTTCTAACCCTACAACGGAGGTGGCTGGAACTATCGCACAGTTGCAGAAGCCTTCTTCCATAGTCGAGACTATCGAGCCTCAGTCAACGCAAATAGAGGTACAACCTACATCGTCAACGCCTACTAAGGCTCTGCAGCAGAAGGCAAAACCTGTTGCTCCTTTGCAGAATGATCCGACAGAACCTCTCCCACAATATGAGCTTGTGGTGGAAGAGACACAGCTGTTGGCAGAAGTCGAGCCGCTGCACGAACCTGCCCCCCTTCCAGAGGACACCACTGTGATTGAATATATCGACATTATGCTTATGCCCACGCGTATGCCGGAAAGTGAGATGGTGCTGGTTGCCTCGCGTCCCACCGTCAGCGAACGTTTCCGTGCTTTCCGTAGCCGCGTCAGCAACACTGTCCGCGACTATGCCTACCAGACCTATTCCGAGGCTCGTGGGGAACTATTTGCCCGTATTGATTATTAAGTAGAACAAATAAATACATAGAATCATGAAAAACAGAATCATTTCATTGTTTGCACTTCTGCTGTTGGCTTTTCAGTCTTTGGCAAGTAACGACGACACCTTGAAGGTGCTCCGCATCAACTTCTACCAAAAGGTGGAGTCGGTAAAAATCTCCGGCTACTGCAAGGTGGAGATAGTCAACGACTCGGTTGAGTATCTCGAATACCGTAACCCTCAGAATTCCGACCGACCAAAGGGGTTGAAGTATGGCTTTGTTGGTGGCAAAAAAGGTCAACAGTTGATGCTGAACGCTATCCCTGGTGTGGCCCCCCTGCGTCTGCATCTGGTGATGGATGCCTCCACCACGATACGCACCGAGGACTATGCGCAGATTGATGTGATGTGCCCTGCCCACTTGGTCATGCTGACTGTCGCTACTGAGGATTATAGCAAGGTTAATATTTGTGCGTTGCAAGGCATCGACACCGTCCGTGCCCGCCGCATCCGACTGTCAGCAGAGGACTTCTCCTCGGTGACACTAGTCACTCCCTGCATTGCGGACGATTTCATGTTCAAAGCGACCGACTTCGCCAAGATGGACGTGACCGATTGTTCCGGCACCAATATGTGGAAGGTAGAGGAGGACCGAGCCAAGGTGACCATTCAGCATTCCAACGTTGCCATCTCCAACTGGGTGTCTGAAGGCGACGATTATCTTGAAGAGAGTGAAGCCTTGGACGATTTGGACAAGCTCTCCGAAGACCGCAGCACAACCGCTAGAATTAAAACAACCACCCAGACTTACGGCGACGACTTCCGCTTCGATTTTCTTTGGGGCTTCCTCAACTGGGGCGACAAGCCCTACAACGGCCTCTCGAGGATGGACGGCAGCTATGCACTGAACACCACCTTCTCCTCTTACCAGCTGGAGGCGGTCTACTATCCCTTCGTCAACAATCATTGGCATTTGGGCATAGGCTTGGGGTATGCGTCCGACGTGTTTAAGTTCGTCGACCCTTGGGTGAGCCTGGGCACCGACCCGACAGGGAAGACCACCTTTGTTTCCTCCATCCCTGCAGAGGGCGACGCCACCACACGCCTCGTGGCACGCTATGTCACACTACCCCTTATGGTGCGCTGGGAGCCTTCGCGCAGCAGCGACTTCTTCATCGGATTGGCTGCTATCCCTGGCTTGAACTTTAACAATTTCCATACCGGATTGAAGCATAAGGTTGTCTACCTCGAAGGCACAGACAAGCGCAGGGAACCCACCTCCCGAGTGATGAATCCCTTCCGCCTCGATGCTCGCCTGAGCATTGGTATGCCCAACCTCTACGCCTACCTCCAGCTGCCCACCGTCCCCATGAATATGGGCATGGACAGAGATGTCTACCCCATCAAGCTGGGTATTGCCATCTCATTGGGCGATGATGATTAATAATCAATAATAGATAACATGAAAAGACTTACATTTCTTCTGCTTTCTGTACTGGGCATGACCACTACGCTACACGCCCAGACAGGGCAGGTGTCGGGCCGCCTGGTAGACGACAACCACCAACCTGTGGCTTTCGCCAACGTGGTGCTGAAACACATCGATAGCGACAGCATCCTTGTCGGCACCACCAGCGACGAGAACGGCGCGTTTGTGCTCAACTTAAGCGGGCAGACACGGGAGTCTGTAAATGGGCAGACACAGGAGTCTGTAAGCGGGCAGACACGGGAGTCTGCCCCTACGTATAGGCTGATTGCTTCTTCGGCAGGCTATGAGCGGGTGGAGGTGCGCTGCGGTATGGGCGACCTCGGAGAGTTGACCATGAGTGCCAAGCAACTCGACGCCGTCACCATCACCGCCAGCCGTACCACCGAGGAGGTTGACCGTTTTGTGGTGCTGCCTAAGAAGGAAGAAGTGGAAGCTGCAGGTCGTACATTGGTGTTGCTCGACATGCTGAACCTACCAGGTCTGCGGGTCGATGTGGCGTTGCAGTCCATCACCGTCGACGGCGGTATAGCCATCCTGCAAATCAACGGTAAGGAAGTCCCTTTGGCACGACTCGCCAATCTCAAGGCCGACCAAATCAAGCGCGTGGAATACTCCAACAATCCTGGCGCCCGCTATCTCGACCGAGGTGCGTCGGGCATCATCAACATCATACTGAAAGAGCGTGAAGACGGCGGCAGCATCGTAGCGCAGGCACAGTCGGCACTCAGCACCGGCTTTGTCAACGGCTACCTTCAGGGTAGTTACCACAAAGGCAGGAGTGAGTTCGCACTGGAGTACACCCTAGGATATCGCAATTACGACCGCGTGCCCTACGAACTGGAGGACAGCTATTACGACTCAGCCCGCACCGTCATCCGAAGCCAACGCACCAATATGCCTTTCTGGTATATCAGCCACACCCTCAACGCCGAATACACCTACCAGCACGACGACAGCACCATGTTTGTCGCCTCGCTGCAGGACAACTTCTTCACCAAGACGCTCGATGCCACTGGCACGATGACCGAGACCGACCGCGGCGTAACCACCGAGCAGAGCATGACGCAGCACAGCTACCAGAAGGATAACCTACCCAAACTCGACCTCTTCTATACCCATAAGATGCCCCACGGCCAAAAGGTGGAGCTGAACGTGGTGGGCGAGTATGCCATCGACAAGTACGACAACACCATAACCTACATTCTTGGCGAAAATGGCACACCTGTCGACTACGCTACTACCGTCGATGGACACGGCTACGCCCTCAGTGGCGAAGGGGTATACAGCAAGCAGTTTGGCACAACGACCCTTCGCACTGGTCTCCAGTACCAGCACAACTTCGCTGAGAACGACTACACCCTCTACAACACTACCTCCGCTATGACCAAGGACAACACATACCTCTATGTCGAAGTGCAAGGCTCCCTCGGCAGTAAGATTGGCTACTCCATTGGCACTGGTGCCAAACTGCTCAACGTCACCGACGGCACAAACAGCCAGACCTACCTTCGCAACCTCAGCACCGCACGCCTCAATTGGAGAGCCACAGACCATCTAAGCCTCACCGCCATAGTGCAATATACGCCTATGCTGCCCACACTCGCCTCCCTTTCACCAGTATTCCAGCAGACCGACGATGTCGAAGGCACCATCGGCAATCCCGCCCTTAAACCCAGCGAGCAACTCCGCGACGCACTCCTGTTGCGCTACAACCACTCCAGCGGTTTCTATGCCTTTTCATCCATCGGCGCCATGCGCATCTTCCATACCTATTTCGATGTCTATCACTACGATGCAGACCGTGACCTCTTCATCCTCACCTACCAGAATGCCGACCTTTGGTATGTCCCATACGCCTATGCAGAGGTAGGTGTCAGAGGACTATGGAACCACCTGAACCTATCGCTGGACGGCACCTATTACCACTATGTCTCAAAAGGGTCGGAAATTTCCCACACCCGCAACAACTTCACTGCCAATGCCAATGCCCAGTTCTATTGGAACAACTTTGTGGCTGGAGCCAACTTCACCCTCCTGCCCCAATGGACGCTTAACGCCGAAAGGTACATCATGAGCGAAATGGCACAGAGCCTCTATGTGCAGTACCGCCACAAGAGCCTCACCGCCATGCTCGCGTGGCACTGCCCGTTCAACAAAGACGGCTACCGCTACGAGACCATCGGCCTCAGTGCTGTGCACCCCTACCACCATACCCACTGGACCGCCAACAACGGCAATATGGTCGTGCTAGGCCTCACTTGGCAGATGGACTATGGCAAGCAGTACCGCAAGGGCGAGAAGACCCTGCAGAACGGCGGCTACGACAACGGCATGGTGCGAGCCCAATAAACGTTAGGGCTGACACTGGCGTCTGTGAACGGGCAGACACGGAGGTCAGCCCCTACGTTTGTGAATTGATGCGGCAAAGGCGGCTATTTGGCTGCCTTCTGCCGTACTTCGCTACCTCCTTCGCGGCAGCGGACTTTCGGGCTTTTTGCGCTTCCCTAATAGGCGAGTGGCACCGATATAACGGCTGGCGTAATACGCCTCGTTGGAGTAGGAATGTATCACACCTGTCGAGGTGGCTGCATGGATGAAGCGGAATATCCCTGTAGTGGTGTCCACCTCAGTGACTATGCCCGTATGACCTACTCCGCCTTTGCCCGAGCGCCCCTGCCAAAATACTAGGTCACCGCGTTGCAGACGCTTGGTGTTATCCACATGTCTGCCTAAGCGATACTGCGGTGCGCTGCCTCCGGGCAACATAAATCCGAACTGCATGTACACGTATCGAGCAAAACCGGCGCAGTCGAAAGCGTTGGGTCCTTTGCCGCCATAGTGATAGGGCTTGCCCAAATGCTTTCGTGCCTCCTCTATCAGCAAATCCGCGCTGTCGGGACGGCTGTTCACCTCATCAATGGCATAGCGCAACATGGGTATCGTCACATCGTGGGCACTCCACGCATGATTATTCCACGGGGCTTTGTCCAAGGCTCCGCTCTGCGCCTGCACTTTTCCTAATGTGCAGATGGCAAGCATTAATATAATGTTATGCTTCATCGTGAGGGGCTGTTACCTCGGTGGTCGTCTTCTCGCTGTACACATCCAGCGCGACGATGACGGCAGTAAAGGCCCAAAACGGCACCGAGAGTTTGTCGGTGTCGAGGAAGTTGTTGAAGACACCGTGTATATAATAGGTCAGCAAACTAAGTGTAAAAGCCAATGCCATATTTGCCACCTGACGGTCTTTGGCGGTACGATAAACGCGCACACCTGTGGCAAAAGTTGTCATAAACACACACACCACCAGCAGCACTCCAGGCACCCCTTGCTCAGTCATCGGGCCAATATACTCGCTGTGCGCGTTGCCCAGATTGCCCGCGTTGGTGCTAATAGTGGATAGCTGGTAACTTCTTTGATAACTGGCATAGAGAAACTGATAGGTACCCGGGCCACAACCCAATAGGGGTTTCTCTTTCCACATACGTATCGCCGATGCCCAGCGGTTGAGTCGCTCGAGGTTACTCGCATCAGTCGAGATGTTGGAGATAGACTTAATCTGTCCGGCAAGGTCGTAAGAACTGTCCTGGTGGTTTTTGCCCAGTTTGTAGAGTACGTCACTTTGATAGGTAAAAAACACCGCAACCCCAAGTCCAAACAGCAGCACCATCCATTTCACCTTCATACCCATGCGGATAAGCACATACACCCCTATCGCGCCAAGCACGCTCAGCCATGCGGCGCGGCAATAAGAGAAGAACAATCCCACGATAAGCAAGGCGAATATACCCAGAAAAAGCAATCGCGCCCACCCCTTACTACCACGACTGAAGATGAAGTAGAACGCAGCCGGAAGGAAAAGAGCTATCACACAACCGTAGGCGGTGTGGTCGTTGTAGAAGGGGCGCATCACACGGTGGAGCGTCTGTAAGTCGGAAAAATTGCCCACCGTCTTAGCGGTGGCTATACACACTACGGCTATCAGCCCAATGGCGTAGCACCAGAAAAATTGACGTATGCGTTTAGTGTCGCGGAAAATCTGTGCTGCTGCGAAAAAGAAAGGCACCACGAACCAAAGTCGGGCAAGCAGGTATTTGAACGACACCAAAGGTATCGACGAGGTACAGCTGGTAATGAGCATCCACGCCAGCGACAGCATCAAAGCAATGCTCACAGGATGACGCAACAAGCGTAGGTCGTAGCTGCGGCTTGCCAACACGCGGAAGAAGAACATCAGCGTGAACAATATCATCATTGGCTCCACAGGCATCGACAGCTCCATCTTTGGCACCAAAGCAAAATCGATGGCAAAAGGCGTCAACAATGCCATGCAGAGCAGACCCGTCTCAAACTTAACAACAAACAGCAGCAGCACCAGACCTGCCAGAGGTAGCAGCGAAAGGTAGTAGAAATCCTTCAGCAGCAACATCGAGTTGGCCACAGCAAACAGAAGCGTCACCGCCACAGCGATAACGGCAGCCTTGTTTTCCTTAAGCCAACGGCATTTCATAGTTATAGTTCCTACAATTTCTATAGTTCCTATAATTTCTCTTCCTCTTCCTTCTTCATGGCGTCGCAGAGCAGCAGCACCAGTATGCACATCACCACAGCGCCAAAGGTGCCCAGCAGCACTATCACGCTACGCTTGGGATAAGCCTTCTTATCGGGGGCAACGGCTTGGTCGAGAAGGAACTTATAGCTCACATTCTCGTTCATATCCACCTGTGTCTGAGCGGCGCGGGTCTCAATGTCAGCCAATTCGTGGCACTTCTCGTTAATCATCTGCGTCAAGGCAAGCGAATACTGCGGATTGCGGCGCAAGCTGTCCTGAAGGTCACGAATCTCCTCCCCCAGTTTGGTACAGACACCCTCCATCAGGTCGGCGGCGTTGCAGGCGCGTGCATGGTGTATGCGGTGGCACACAGTGTCGTAATTAGCGGCAATAAAGTTCGCCATATCGGCTGCCCACTGCGGGTCGACATCCAGCACCGACACCTCCACGCCGAGATACTCAGTCCGTTTCACATTCACGTTGCCACGATACTGCTCGTGCAACTTAAACATCTTATGTGGGTCGTCAGGACTGATGCCGTAATGCTCCAGCAGGTTGAAACGGCTGCACACGTCGCGTTCCATCGACTCCGACAGCAATATCTGTATGCAATACTCACAATCTCGCTCAATACCATAGTCCATAAAGTCGAGACTGTAGTGGTAGTCCATCACCGCCTTGCTCAGTCGGTTGGAGTTGGTGGGAAACAGCGTAGCGGTAGCCTTATATCGCGGAGTGATGAGCAGTGATATTGCCAGCGAAGCAATAAGAGCTATAACAAACACCCACAGAAGGAGTTTCCACCATTTTCCGAAGAAACGTATTGTAGCCTTGTGGTCGTAATCGTTGCCAAAAGATAAATTAGCCATAAATATTGTATTAATTAAAAAAGTATTTTCTATAACGACACATCAGAGTTATTATTGCCTTGAATAAAAAAAATACTACCCACACCCGACAGCGCATTATGAAGCAAAGCAAACTGCTCCTTCCTTCGCAACAGACCTTTCCCCTCCCCCGCATGTCAACAATTTCGCCCCCCCTCTCATTCTTCCACCCTTGCTGCCACATAATATCACCCCTCTCACTTCGATAGTTATACCTTAGTTATACTTTAGTTATACCTTAGTTATTCTATATATAATAGTATAACTAAGGTATAACTAAAGTATAACTAAGGTATAACGATAGGATAACTACTGGAGAAATAGAGATAACATAAGGCAATAATCAGCAAGAAACGTTAAACAATGTTAAATAATACTGCGAACTCTTGTTAGTTTGAAAATGTGTCGTATCTTTGCAGTGTACTAGTTCAGTAATACACTATATCAATAATGCAGTAAACAAGCTTAATAACAGTCAATTAGATAAAAACAAGAATGATAAAAAGTAATCAAAAAATAAAAATTTAACGCCATGATTGAGATAAAAAACTTAGATTTTAGTTACAAGCACACGCCAGTGTTTCACAACATCAACCTCACCTTTAAGCCGGGCAGCATCTATGGCCTGCTAGGTGAGAACGGCGTGGGAAAGACAACCCTGCTTAAAATTATCAGCGGCCTGCAGCAACCGCAGGTGGGCACCTGCGAGGTGGACGGCTACACCTCGTTCGACCGCGAGCCGAAGTTTTTGGAGAATATCGTGTTCATGCCCGACGAGGTGGTGCTGCCCGACAACGCCACCCCTACCCGCTATGTGCATGAGTTGGCACCTTTTTACCCTAAGTTTGCCCAGGGCACCTTCTTGCACCTGATGCAGGAAATGGGCGTAGACCCTGAACGCAACTTCAAGGAGATGTCGTTTGGCCAGCAAAAGAAGTCGCTGATTGCCTGTGCGCTGTCGCTGGGTACGGACTATGTGTTGCTGGACGAGCCGACCAACGGTTTGGACATCCCGTCGAAAACCGACTTCCGCACATTGCTCTCCAAGCGTGCCGACGAGGGTACAACTATCATCATCTCGACACACCAAGTGAAGGATGTGGAGAATCTGATTGACCCCATCATCATCTTGACCAACGACGACGTGCTGCTGAACGCCGACATAGCCACTATCACCAGCAAGCTGAGCTTCGACTATGACTCGGCCGCCAACCCCGAGGCGCTCTTCACCGAGCAGCTGCCGGGCGGCTTTATGAACGTGTGCATCAACCACGATGGCCGTGAAAGCCAGGTGAACATTGAAGGCCTGTTCAACGCAGTGCTTCGCAACAGAGAAACAATTAAGAAACTGTTTGAATAATTAAACAAGGAAATACTAGTAAAACTAGAAATACTAGAAAATAGAAATCATAAAAAAAACTAGACCATGAATAACACATTTGAATGGAGCCGTTTTTGCAAAGTGGTTCGTAAAGATTTCAGCAATATCTGGCAGAATGCCGGAACATCTCTTTTGATTATTACCCTGTTGCCCATATTAGCATGGCTGCTGTGGTGGGCGTTGAGCGGCATTGAAGAAATGCCTCCCATTGTGCCCGAAGTGCGCTGGTGCTTTATTGCGGGCGCGGTCTTTCTGGCGGCAATGGTGTCACCTTCGCGCATGTACCGCACCTGTAACTTGCAGAAGGAGGGCATCTACTTTGCCATGCTGCCCGCCTCGAAGTTGGAGAAGTATCTGAGCATGTTGCTCTTCACTATCGTGGTGTGCCCACTGCTGTGCTTGGTGGGGGGCATCGTGCTTGACTACTTCCTGACACTGCTGCCCTTCGGCCCCTATACCAAGTGGCTGTGGCAGACCGACTACTTGGCAGAGGCTTTGGACGGCTACCGCGCGTTGAGGGAAGGTGTACACCCCAATACGGATGAGAACTTGGTGCTTCTTACGCAAGTGTTCACTCCTGGCAAGGCGGTGCTGTATGGTTTAGTGGCATATCTGAGCACGGTGGGAATGTTCCTCTTTACCACCACCATTTTCAAGAAGCACAAGGTGCTGCAGACCATCCTGTGGACGTGGCTTATCAGTTTTGTGATAAACCTAGTGCTTACTCCCGTAATGGGTGCCATGATGTTGAAAGGCAACTGGGTGATGGAATTTCTAGAATCAGCCGACCCGGTGAGAAGTTTCAATACCGCCTATTGGGCTGCGACGGCTTGGGGCATCGTGCTGACCTTGGTGTTCTTCTGGTGGGCTAACTACAGACTAAAACACATGAAGTATTAAAGTAATGGTAAGAACTAATTAATAAGGAGTAAAGACATGAAAAACAATAGGTTTTTATTTGCGATAGCAGCCGCACTGCTTATGATGACGAGCGGTTGTAAGTTGAGCAACAATAATGATTATGCAAACGCAATGGAACGCTATATAAATGAGTATGGCGAGGTGACAATGGGTGATAAAAAGGATGCCGAACATTATGTGATGGGCGATGCCGCGTTCGCCGCAACGGAGGTGAGAGAGTTGGGAATTGACTGGATGAACGACTCGGTCACTGTCGAGGCATACGACGGCACGGAGTTGGTTATCAGTGAGACTTCGGACAAGGCACTGAACGACACTACCACGATGTATCACTATCTGAATGCCAAGGGCAAGCTGAATATCAAGTTTGGCAAGCCGGGAGTGCGAGTGAAAGTGAAAGAGATGGGGATTCCCGATAAACATCTCTTAGTGCGTGTGCCGCGTACACTGCATTTGGGTGAAGTGGAAGTGAACGGGGTCGGTTACAACTTTAGGATGGACAGTGTATCTTGCAATACCTTTGAGATAAATAGTGTGACGAACCAAGTAACGTTGAATGAATGCGAGATAAATGAAGTTGAAGCGAACAGTGTTTGTGTTACTATTGAGGCTACTTTCAGCAAGATGCCCAAGGAGATGGAGTTGAACAACGTGTCGGGAGAGACGGTACTGTGGGTGCCGGAGGATGCCGGCATAACGATAGAGATGGAAGGCGTGATGAGCGACTTCCGCAGTGAGTTGCCCGTCGTGAAGAAGCGGAATAAAAAGGTTATCGGCAACGGTGCCTGCAATATTGAGAGTAATTCCGTGAGTGGAAAACTGGATATTAAAGTAAAAAAATAATTGGACATGGACTTCAAGAAACAAAAACCGATATACCTCCAGATAGCCGACACGCTGTGCGAGCGTATCGTGGCTGGAGAGTGGCAGGTGGATGAACGCGTGCCGTCGGTACGCGACGTGGCAGCCGAGCTGGGTGTGAATCCCAATACAGTGATGCGCACCTACGACCACCTGCAGAATGCAGAGATAATCTACAACCGCCGAGGGGTGGGCTACTTTGTGGAACCCAAGGCGGGCGACCGCATCCGCAAAATGCACCGCCAGGAGTTTATCAACGACGAGCTGCCCTATTTCGTGCAGCGTATGAACATGCTGGGCTTCACATGGGAAGACCTGATTAATGAAAGTAAACAGAATTAGTAATCACAATATCATGAAAAAGATAGCTTGCTTTATACTTCTTAGTTCTTACCTCTTAGTTCTTACCTCTCTTCAGGCGCAGAGCGTGAGTGTCAAAGGCACAGTGCGCGATGCAAAGACGGGCGAGGTGTTACCCTTGGTGAATGTGGGTCTGATGCGCGTGACAGATACGGTGTTTGTGCGCGGTAACGCCACAGACTTCGACGGCAAGTTCGTTATCAAGGACGTGAAGCCTGGAAAATATCTGCTACAGGCCAGCTACGTAGGATACGAGAAGTATCTAGAGGAACTAGAAGTACTAGGAAATCTAGACAAACTAGAGATTGCTCTAAAGGGAGGCACCACGCTTGAGACCGTGAAAATCGTGGCAGAAAAGCCCCTCTATGTGATGGACGGCGAGAAGAACATGTACAACACCAAAGAGGATGCTTCCATCCAGACGGGTACCGCCAGTGATGCCCTGCAGAATGCGCCGGGCGTGGAGGTGGATGCCGAAGGCAACATCACCCTGCGGGGTGTGAGCAGTGTGGAGATTTGGGTCAACGACCGTCCTTCGCACATGAATGAGGAGGCTTTGAAACAGTACATCAAGCAGCTGCCCGCCAACGCCATCGAGCGCATCGAGGTCATCACCAATCCCTCGGCACGCTACTCCACCACAGGGGGTGTCATCAATATCGTCACCAACCAGAAGATTACCCGCAACGAGTTGCTGTGCGTGGGTGTCCGGGCAAGAACATCGCCCAGCGTGTCGCCGTGGATGTCATACGTGTGGGCAAATGAAAAGGTTGACTTCAATTTCTACCTCAACGCCGACTATTCGCAGCATAAGATGGAGAGTGATGGCACCAACACGCTTTTTGATGCCAATGGCGACACCAGCCGCTACCAGAGCAGTGAGAGCAAGACCCGTGCCAACAACGTTGGCGGCTATGCGGGAATCAACCTCAACTGGAACATTACGGATAAGACACACTTATCCACCTGGATGGGCATGTATCCCTATTGGGGTCGCAATAGTAGCACTATAGACCTCCAGTACTTGGAGTATCAACCCACGTTGCGCAACTTGGGCTACCACTACACGATAGACAACGGTGACGGCTTTGGCTGGGGCGGCTATGCGGGTGCATGGTTGGAGCATCGCTTCGACACCACTGGGCGCAAGCTCTCCTTCAGTTTCAACGGCAACACATGGAGCAACCGTGGCACGGGCAACGAGACCTTTGCCTACTACGACCTAATGCGCGACACACTGATGCGCCGTACCGAAACCCGTGGTAGCAATCCTTCGGGTAGCCTGTCGCTGGATTATACCCACCCGCTGAAGAACCAGTTTGAACTGCAGGCGGGTGCAGAGATGGAGTTTGGCGGAGGCACACAGTATATCTGTCTTGAAACCCTCAACGGCACTGTTTATGAGCAGGTGCTGCTACGTTCGCACGAAGGTGTGGGGCGTGGCACGGGCCTCAACGGCTATGTCACTTTGCAGAAACGTTGGGGTGGCTTCACTGCCAAGCTAGGTCTGCGTGGCGAACAGGAATGGAAGCATAGCACATGGAACTATCTGAACGGCACAGGCACCACTGAAGTGGATACCGCCTTCTTTGGCCTTGTGCCCAGCATCCATCTGAGCTATCAGACCAAGACCTTCACCAGCTACAGCTTGAGTTACACCCGCCGTCACGCAACGCCTGGCATGACACAGCTGTCTACCTTCCGCCGTTTCGACGACTACAGCTATGAAACAGGCAATCCCAATCTGCTTATAAGCTACACCCACAATGTGGAGGCCGCCTTTAACAAGTACATCATGGGTTTCGGCAACATTGGCCTCAATGCCTATTTCCGCGCCAACACCGACGAAATTGGCACCATGACATACGCCGGCTATGCGCCTGAGTATTTCGGTCCGGTGCTGGTCAACTACACCATGCCGGAAAATATCGGCAGCAGCCACACCGAGGGCTTGGAGGCAAACATCACCTATCGCCCGACGGGCTTCCTTAACGTGCGTCTCAATGCTTCGGTGTTCAACTACGGATACAACTATCAGGGATTTGCTGATAGTAAGGTGAGCTGGAGCACCCGACTCAATGTATGGGCTAAACTATGGGGCTGGCTCGAAGTGTTTGCCAACGCCCATTACAGCTCTCCCCGCCTAGGACTCTACAGCATGAGCGTCGCCAACAAAGGCGTGGACTTCGGCGTGAGCAGCGACTTCTTCAACCGCAAGTTGAGTGTGAACCTCAACGTCAGAGACATTTTCGGTATGGCGCAGTGGGGTAATAATACAACAGCACCCAGTTATCAGACCACCGGCAGCCAGCGTTATGACTCGCGCTTTGTCAGCCTTGGACTTACCTGGCGTATGGGTAAGATGGAGCTGGAAAGCAAGGCCCGCCAAGGTGCCACCGAGAGCATGGGAACCCCGCAGATATAAATTAAGAATTAAAAATTAAGAATTAAAAATCCATTCATTATTGAAAAGAGGATATGAAGAAGTTTATTTTGGGATTTTGTTTTTATCTCTTAGTTTTTAGTTCGATATCTGCACAAGAAAGCTATCTAACCCTTCGCGGACGTGTCACCGACCGTGACACCCGCGAGGGGTTGCCGGCCGTGACCGTCTATGTGGCGGGGCAGGCCATCTACACCCAGACAAACAACGACGGCGAATATGTGCTGAAGGTTCCTTCCGAGCACCGAGGAGGCAGCGTGGTATATGCCCTGATGGGCTATCTGCGCGACACAGTCAGTATCGCCAAGGCACAACACAAGGGCGACATAGCCCTCACTTCCGACGGCGGACGTTGGCTGAAAGAAGTGAACGTGACCGAGTATTCTTCCAAGTCGGCAGCCAAACTGCTGATGGACGCCGTGAACCGTATACCGCAAAACTACCAGACCGACAGCGTGGTGGGCACTTGGTTCTACCGCGATGTGAGGATGCTGAATGACGAGCTGTTCTTGTTTGACGAGATGGTGTTTGATGCCTTGCGCGTGGGATACGACAAACACCATGCGCTGAGGAAACTTTACAACAAGACAGGACCTTACGGCTCAGTGAAACTTGACTACAAACGTCCCATCGAAAGCAACTACACCGCTATCCGTCACGACCGTCTGCTGCTCTGCGACACTGCGTATGTCAACCGCGTGACCAACGGAATAGCCGGCGACAAGATAAACTATGATGAGAGCGAGGTACTGTACGACCCCGTGGAGGTGCCCAACACTGTTCCCCGTCTTACCGTCAGCAAATTGAAGAAAGCTAAAAATCTCCGCATGTACGAGACCACCGATGCCGACGGGAAGGAATACTATGTGATTACGACAGGCTATGATGTCGCGGCGAAGAAGATGATGAAAATTCGCGACACGGTGCGCATCACCATCGCCAAGGGCAGCCTAACCATCACCCGCTACGAGGAATGGCACTACTTTATGATGTATCCTTACTTTCCATTAAAAAAAGTCTTTAAGGATGCTGGAGTGGATTCTATGGCAAACCGCTCTCATGTGGTATACAACTACGGTATGGTGGAGGGCAAATACACTCTTACCTCCTATACTCGCCATGAAGGCTCCGACCTCTATTGTGCAAAAAACAGCCCGTTAGGTGAGAGAATACAACATCTGGACAAGCAGTGCCAATGTGTGTTGACCAACGAACACAAGGAGGGTGCGTCGTTCTTGAAGAATAACACCATCCAAAGCCCAGGCAGCGTGCTGGTGATGAATCGCCGTGCCGACAACAAGAGCTACAACGAAGCCTTCTGGCAGCAATACAACTTCATTCCTTTAGAAAACTCTATCCGCCAAAAATTGGAAAAGAAACTTAAAAAATACTAAAATAGACTCCATAACTGTAAGATTTTTCCCAGTTAAGCGTTTATTTATAAAAAGAACAAAAATATATTTTAATATGAAAGCTACAATCAAGACTCTTGCCACCCTTCTTGTGGCTGCAACTTTCGCCTTTGCTGGTTGCGAAAAAGAAGACAACGTTACCCCCATCGTTCCCGATACCCCAGAGGAGGAAACACCCGAAAATATCTATGTCGGCACCTCCTGGTCTGCACGTTTGGAGAACAACTACACTATGCAACAGCAGGGCTTCGACATTGATATGGAGCTCACATACGACATCTATCTCGACTTCCTCGACTCCACCCATGCCGAGCTATTCCACGACCTCTATGTATATGTTCCCGCATACCCCGCCGCATCACAGAGCGACAATATGACCGAGGAACTTACTTACTCTTTCAGCCACGATAGCGTGTTCTTTAACGCCACTTACGTTGACGAAGAGTCGGGCGAAACATTTGAGTATGGCTATGTGGCAATATACGACACTGTTGCCAAGACTCTGACCATGGATTATGACGACCCCGAAATGGAAGAAATGATGGGTACTTCGATAATCGTGTTCAATCTTGTGGAAGACCCTGCCAAAACCATCGTCCCTCGTCCCCAGTCAAACACGGGAAAGACCAACTGGCAGAAGGTTGTCAGTAAGATAGCACAGGCCATCGGACTATAATAGACTGACCGACCATGAAAAATCTGAAGTCAATTCTCACTCTGGCAGCTGCAGTACTAGTTTTGAGTACCGCAACTGCTGGTCCTGTCACCCCAAATCGAGCGGCCACAGTGGCACAGAACTTCTTCAACTCGTTGTCCACCACCAAGGGTTACACCCAGCTGGAACTCAGCAGTACCCCGTGGCAGTTCGACGGCATTTATCTATTCACAGTCGCAGAAGGTGGTTTTGTGCTTGTGGCTGCCGACGATGCAGTGCGCCCCATTTTGGGCTATTCGCTTACGGGTACACTCGACCCCGACGACATGCCTCCCGCTCTCCAACAGTGGTTGCAAGCCTATCAACGGGAAATCGATGAAATCCAAGATTCTCAATTCGTAAGGGCAGACACCGGTGTCAGCCCCTACAATTCTCAATTCTCTGAGTGGTATTCCTTAGAGAACGACCTGATGCCCAAAGATGGCGATTCAGCCGTAGTAGAACCCCTAATAACTACCTTCTGGGACCAGACCTACCCCTACAACGGCTATTGCCCCGGTGGCTCAGCTGTGGGCTGTGCTGCTACGGCACAGGCGCAGGTGATGAACTTCTGGAAGTTCCCTGCCTTTGGTATCGGCAGCCATAGCTACACTCATGTTCGTTATGGAGAGCTGTCTGCCGACTTCGCCCACACCCTCTACGACTGGGACAACATGCCCATCATGGCTACCTATACCACCCCCATGGTAGAGAAAGAGGCAGTGGCAACGCTGATGTACCATTGTGGCGTGAGTTTGGAGATGAACTACGACCCCAGCGGTAGCGCAGCAGCGGGACTGGCCGGCATAGAAGGTATTCCTTGCATCGACAATTCTCTGAAGGACTATTTCGGCTATAGTGCCTCAATGCGTGTTGTGCATCGTGTATACTACACCAAAGACCAGTGGCGTGACCTACTCACCGCCGAACTCGACCTGGGGCATCCCATCGTCTATACGGGTTCGGGCGACGCAGGTGGTCATGGCTTTATCTGCGATGGTTACGACAACCGAGGCTACCTACACTTCAACTTTGGGTGGAGCCGCCGCGGCGATGGCTATTTCCCCGTCGACTCCATCAGCCCCAGTGTGGGAGGTGTGGGCGGCAACGGTACCTACACCTTCAATCAGGACAACGCCGCCCTTCTCGGTTTGGTACCCGACTATCGTATGCGGGTGAGCGACACCCTCTTCTCTATGAACCGCTGCGGTGGTGATGACTCTTTACTCTTCTGCATCAACGACACAGTTGGGGCCCAATGGAGTATGACATGCGATGCCGACTGGATTTCTTTTTCCGAGAACTACATCCAGCGTGCCGGCTGGCTCTATTTCCATGTGTCTGAAAATAACAGCGGGGCTGAACGTGTCGCCACGATTACTTTCACCCAAGGTGGCGAACAGCTAACCGTTCGCGTCGTGCAGAATGCCTTCGACCAAGAGGAGCTATGTTCGCTGACCGTGGTGATGGAAGCCACTCACGGCGACGGCTGGCAGGGTGGCGCCAACCTAACATTTGAATCAGCCACGGGCTTTGTCTACGCTACCGCCCAACTAGCATCAGGCGTAAAGGATTCTGTTATTGTCCGCGTTGCTCCCGACGCTATCAACACCGTTTGGCATTCGGGCGGAGGCACCGACCGCTATGTCAACTATACTGTCAAGAACCAACAGGGCGAAACCCTCGTATCGGTGCGCAATGCCTACCGTAATGGTGGCGTACACCGCATCACACGTCCCTGCGAATCAGATCACACGTTAGACATCAGTGAAACACCTGCAAGCGATGCCGTCCTAGTCTATCCCAATCCCGCATCCGATGTGCTTCACATAAAGGCTGCCCATCTGAACAAGGTGGAAATGATGGACATGAGCGGTCGCCTTATCAACACAACCGACCGACCCAAACTCGACATCAGCCATCTCCCCGCTGGTGCCTACTTTGTCCGCGTCACAACACCCAAAAACACCACAGTCAAACGCATTATAAAGAAATAAATCTATGAAAAAGCCTTTCCTCCTTTTAGTTTTTAGTTTTTGCCTTGTACTTTTTAGTTTTACACAGGCTCAGAATCCACTGAAGGTCGAAACCTTCCGTCTAGACAATGGTCTGAAAGTGATTCTTTGCGAAGAGCACTCCCAGCCCAAGATATATGGTTGTGTGGTAGTCCATGCTGGTAGCAAGAACGAGAAGCCCACCGCCACAGGTGTCGCCCACTACTTTGAGCACATCATGTTCAAGGGCACCGACCGCATCGGCACCACCGACTGGGCAAAAGAGAAGCTCTATCTCGACAGCATCAGCCAGGCCTACGACCGCCTGCATGCCACCAAGGATGCAAATAAACGTCACGATATCCAGCTGGAAATTAATCGTCTGAACATCGCTGCCTCCAAGTATGCCATCCCCAACGAGGTGGATGCCATCCTTCAAAAGATGGGTTGTACCCGCCTCAATGCCGGCACCAGCTACGACTACACCGTCTACTACAACACCCTCCCCTCCAACCAACTCGCCAACTGGATGGACGTATATGTCGAGCGCTTCCGTAACCCCGTCTTCCGTCTCTTCCAGTCCGAGCTCGAGGCTGTCTACGAAGAGAAGAACATGTACGACAACCAGCTAGCACACGATTTCTCGCGCAACATCTTTACCGAGGCATTCGGCGAACACCCCTACAGCCGCGAGGTCATCGGCCTTGCCGAACACCTCAAGAATCCCCAACCCAGCGAGATGCAGGAGTTCTTCAACACCTACTATGTCGCCAACAACATGACTCTCCTCCTCGTTGGCGACTTCAACACCGCCGAGGCACGCCGTTTGATTAAGGACAAATTCTCTGTATGGCGTAGTGGCGAACTGCCCAAGCAGCCTACTTACAACATGCCAAAGTTCGAGAAACAGAAGGTGCTCGACGTCCGTCAGACCCCCATCAAGATGGGCATCATGATATTCCCCGGTGTTACCGAAAAGCACCCCGACTATATGCCTCTCGACATGCTGGGCAGCATCCTTGGTGGTGGCAGCGGTCTGCTCGACAAGGCAGCCAGCGACAACCGCATTATGATGGCTCAGCTTATGCCCCTCTCGCTTCAAGATGCTGGTTCCACGGTTATCCTTTACGTTCCCAATATCATCGGACAGAAACACGCCGCCGCCGAACAAGTCATTTGGGACTGCATCGACAGTATCAAGCAGGGCAACTTCAGCGACGAACTGCTTGAGAGCATCAAAACCTCCAGCATCGTCTCACAGCAACGACAGGTAGAAAATTTCGAAAGCATCTCAAACCTGCTGCTGAGTCTCGAACTAAAAGGTTCCAATTATCAAGAGTGGCTCAGCGACAACAAACGCTGGATGAACCTCACCCGCGACGAAGTCATTGCGGTGGCCAACAAATATTTCGACCGCGACCACTGCACTCTCGTCCGCAGCAAGATGGGCTTCCCCAAACACGATGCAGCCGTCAAGCCCGACTGGGACCACCTCGAAGCACAGAACCAAGGTGTCAAATCCTCTTTCGCCAAGATGATTGAAAACAATGTACCCGACCCCATCAAGCCTCAAATCATCGACTTCAAGAAGGATGTCAGCATCACCGACATCACCCCCTACTGTCAACTCTACAGCACCTCCAATCCCAAAAACGACGTTTTCGAACTCCGCATCACCTACAACTATGGCTTGCTCGACGACTACAACCTCGACCGAGCCATCGAGTATTTAGAAATGCTGGGGGCCGATAGCATGAATCTGCAACAATTCAACATGGCTATGGATCTATTGGGTGGCAGCACCAGCCTCTATACCAGTGGCGACGACCGCTGCGTATTGCGTGTCAGTGGTCTGGAACAAAATATGGACAGCATACTCAGCCTCGTGTCGCGTTGGGTATTCAAGCCTACACACGATGCAAGGATGATAGCTAAAGCTGTCGACGGTATGAAAGCTAATGTAAAAGCCGCCAAGAACGACTCGGACAGCTGGCAGGAAGCACTCGACGAATATGTCGACTACGGCTCCAAGTCCTCCTTCCTTAGGCAGATGCCCATCAAAGAATGGGGCAAACTGACCGGTGAGCAATTGCACGACGAGATGATGCAAATCTTCACCCGCAACGGCTATGCCACCTTCACGGGCAATACCTCGCCTGACGACATCTGCGCCAAACTGCGCCAGTACGGACTGGTGCGCACCGATGTGCAGACGATGCCTCGCCGTGCCTTCAAGCGTCAGAAGCAAGACCGGCCACAGGTCTACTACGCCCACAACAAGAAGTTCCTGCAATCCAACATCTACTTTACAATTCCCAGCATCGATTTCGACACCGCCGACCAAGCCGCCAGAATCCTTTTTAACGAATATTTCGGGGGCAGCATGAACGGTGTGGTGTTCCAGGAAATCCGCGAGTTCCGCTCGCTGGGCTACAGCACTCATGGCGATTTCTACTACGATGGATTCAACCTCAATCCCGCTTTCCTCTATTGTTTCCTTGGCACCCAGTGCGACAAGACCTATGACGGCGTGGAGGCAATGCGCGATTTGATGGTTGAATTCCCCGAGCGTCCCGACAAGTTGGCTCCCGCCATCGAACAGAAAGTGGCTGCACGCAATAGCACTTATTACGGTTTCCGCGACATTCCCTTCTTTGTCCACAACAACATGGAAATCGGGTGGGATCGCGACCGCCGCGTCGACATCACCAACCAAATCAGCCGCCTCACCTTGGACGACCTCCGTGCCTTCCACAACAAGTACGTCAAAGGTCGCCCGTTGGTGGTGGAAATCACTGGCAACGCCAAGAAGTTCGACCCCAAGGCCGTCGCCAAGCTCCTCGGCGCCGACACCAAACTCACCGAAGTGAAGTTCGACCAACTATTCCAATTCTAAAATGAGCCAAGCTCTACAGCAGGGGGCTCGGCGTTCCGCCGAGCCCCCTGCCTATTTTAGGTACCTTAGTAGGGGACTTCTATTTTGATTTAGATGTGCTTATATCCACCTTCTTCGTATTGTTTCTTCTCTTCCTTTGCCTGACGGCGAAACTCTTCACGTGCCGCCCATTCCTCCTCACTTACCTGCATGGCCTGTTTCACCATCTCGCTCTCCTTTAAGGGATGTTTGCGGTGACGATTGTGTTGCTCAAAGCGGCGTATCGCCATCGGATATTTCTCCCTCAAAGCCATATTTCGGGATAGTGCTCAAAACCATGCTTCATCTTAGCATGACGCAGCTCATGCCGCCATTGCCGCCATTTCTTCCAGTACTCGCTTCGGAACGATATGTAGTTCACCGTCAGAATTGCCCAGATGATGCCCGCTGCCGCTATCAAGATACGGATAAACAGCGTCTGATCCATCGCCAGCACTATAGTCAGCGGTATCAAACCGATAACCATTATAAGGATGAATAGAAGCGTCAGGAATAATATCTTGACGGGTGTGCGATTGAACAAATTCTTCAAATCCATTGTTAGCTCCCGATTAGGTCATATACATAAGGTCGAAATAGTCCAACCAATTAGGCATAAATAGGTTAGCCCTATTCCAGTTTTCTTCCCCAGATGGTGTATCCCGCGCCGAGCATAAAGGTGTTGCCATACCCCACCGAATAGGATGCGGTGAAATACCACGGGCCTGTATGCTTATAGGCAGCTCGAAACAGCACACCGTTGCTGTTGAAATGGTCTGCCCCACGGTAGCCCATGCCCAGCATGATGGCGCTATTGTTAGGGAATGTGAACGCCACCTCGGGAGTGAACCCAAAGCCCACACCACCCGATGCCATATTCAACTCCACATAGCCACCCACCGAGATGAGGTTAGTAACGGGGAACGTCATATCAAGTCCTGCTGCCAAAATGAAGCCGCCCGGTTCTTTGACATAGGTGTGCAACACCTCGTCGCGGACAAGAGGATACTCCAGCCAGCCGAGGCTTCCGTTCACACCCATAAAGAACTTGCGAGCCACATCGCCGCACTCAATAGTCCAACGCACCCGCCCGTCATAGCCGCGCGGAATATAGCAGTAGATGCTTTGCCACTTGTTGATCAGGTTGGTGCCAATCTCCTCAAAAGCAGCCTGCAACTTGTCGAAGTTCGAAAGTTGGTAGAACTTATCGCCATTCGAGTTGTGCGACAGCGCACCCAGCACCCGCTCAAAGTCAGTATTCGTCCTATCCACATCGTTGCCCCTGATTGCCAGCACATAGCTCTCAATCGGCGCACCACCTATTTTCTCTTTCAGAATACGTTGGTTGATGTGTTGGAAATAGCGGTGCTCGGTTCCCTCGGCGGCCTTGCCGATTTTGGGGTCGAACGAGTCGTTGTCATATCCGTCGGTAAAGGCAATCACAAAATTGCCGTCGTATTTCTTCTCCTTGTCAATCTTCAACTTGCCGACATACTTCTTGATATTGTCCAAGCCTTGGTTAATAGCGTAATAGAATGCCGTGCGGTTGTTCAGTTTCAGCGAGTCTATAAACTGATACATCTCCTTGCGGCTCTCCTTCGTCAGCGGTCTGATGTCGAAGGTCTTAGTATTCTTCATCGAGTTAAAGCCCACAATGCCGATATGCACGTTGCCGTCGCTCGACTTATCCACAATCACGTCGATAAACTGCTTCGCAGCATTCTTCAGTTTCACAAAGTCGGCATCGCCTATTGAGGACGAGCAGTCGAGCACCAGCATGATGCTCATCACCTTCTGCTGCGTATAGGCTGCCTCAGCGTTCTCCACCTCGCTGTCCACCTGCCAGCGTCCGCTGTTGTTCTGCCAGCGATAGAACTTCAACCCGCAGGCAAATCCCTGAGGGTGAGTCGTTGCCGCGTGGTCGAATACCAGCTGCACCCCCTTGTCCGTGTCGTGGCCGTAGATGGTGTCGCTGTCCGTAAACGAAATGCCCTGACTGCGTATGTTGTACAACTTCCAGGGCTGCCCGCTCTTGGTCGGAGTGGCTATCTGCCCTTCGATATAGAATTTCGCCTTGTCGGCTTGAGCAAAAACCGACAATGTCAGCAGCAAGGCTGCAAGCAGTGTGAGATGTTTCTTCATAGAGAACTGATGTTTAGTATATGCCCACATAAAACGTGCCTTTCTTCATTTTATTGTGGGTGATACTGAAAAAGTTTAACATTCAAATAAAACTATTATCGCTACGTTTCGAGCGCTGTTCGATGTCACAGCTCCACCTCCTGGCGGAACTCGGGTATCTCAACATGTTTCCAACCCACCTCGTTGAGGGTGGTGCGAAAATGCTCCTGCGTTTTGGCTTCACCGTGCACAAGAAATATCTTCTTCAGCTTCTTCTTTTCCTGACAGCCAATGTAGTTAATCATCTCGCTGTAATCACCGTGACCCGACAATGACTCAATGCGCCGCAGCTCGGCACGCACCTTGTGCATGTGGCCAAATATCGACACCTCCTCGTCGCCACGCATTATCTTTGCGCCCAGCGTCTTAGGCTCACAATAACCCACACATAGGATGGTGGTGGAGGGGTTTTCGATATGGTTGGCTATATGGTGTTTCACCCGTCCTGCCTCCATCATGCCCGAGGCGGAGATGATGACGCAAGGTTTGTGACGCACATTCAGCTCCTTGGAGGCCTGCACCGATTGGATATACTGTAGGCGGTCGAAGCCAAAGGGGTCGGGGTCACTCTTCATATACTCCAAGATAGGCGCGCCAAAACACTCCTCGTGCAGCCGCATGATGTTGGTGGCGGAAACGCTGAGCGGGCTGTCGACAAACACGTCTATGTCGGGCAATAGTTTGGCGTTCGACAAACGGTCAAGGGCATAGATAATCTCCTGAGCGCGGCCGATGGCGAACGAAGGAATTATCAATTTGCCCTTCTTCTTGGTACAGGTGTCCAGCACCGCCATAAGCAGTTGCTGCTCAGCATCGACAAGGGTATCGTGCAGGCGGTCGCCGTAGGTCGACTCCATGATGAGGTAGTCCACCTGGGGGAAGGACTCGGGGTCTTTCAATATGTGCTTGTCGTAGCGGCCTATATCGCCTGTGAAGGCCAACTTAATCAAACGGCGGCCGTCCTTTATCTCCAGATATACGCAACTGCTGCCCAAGATGTGTCCCGCATCGAAAAACTGCACCGTCACCTCCCCTTCGATGTTGAACGGCTTGTGGTAGGGCACACTGATAAAGCAGCTCATACACTGCTGGGCATCCTCCTCGGTGTAGATAGGCTCGACGGGCTCTTCGCCCAAAGCCTTGCGCTTCTTGTTGAAAGTGTTCACATCAGCCACCTGAATACGTCCCGCATCGGCGAGCATGATGGCACACAGGTCGCGTGTGGCGGGGGTGCACAGCACCGTACCGCGGAAGCCCAATTTGTAGATATAGGGGATAAGACCAGAGTGGTCGATATGTGCATGCGAAAGGATAAGAAAGTCAATCTCGGTCGGGTCGAAACCGAGGTCGCGGTTCATGGCGTCGGTCTCGAGACCTTTGCCTTGATACATGCCGCAGTCGAGCAAAATTTTCAATCCCTTTTTGGTCGTGATGAGGTGCTTGCTTCCCGTCACCTCGCGCGCCGCGCCTAGAAATGTCAGTTTCATAATAGAGTCGTTATTATTATCTAACAGAATGTTCTATAAATAAATATCACCGTTCTCCCCATATTTGGCAGAAACAATATGACAAGCAAAGATACAACTTTTTTTTCAATAATCAGGTTATTCCTGCGCAACTTTTGTGTCAAAACCTTCCCAGCCTCGCTCCTTGATGGTTTCTTTACTTATCCTATCGTTATACCTTAGTTATACTTTAGTTATACCTTAGTTATTCTATTATATATAGAATAACTAAGGTATAACTAAAGTATAACTAAGGTATAAGTAGAGAAGCCATCGAGGAAATGATAGCATAATTTGAGAGGGCTGAAAGATGCAGAGAGTGGGGGTTGCGGAAGGTGGATGTGAAGTTTTTTTATTACTATATAAAAAATAATTCGTATATTTGTAAGTTCTATTGGTTTGAAGCTTCGGCTGCAAACCAATGTAAATTAGTATAATAGTAAAAAGAGTATGGCTTTAAAAAGGGTTATGGTCCTCACCGGCGGCGGCGATTGCCCCGGTTTGAATGCTGTGATTCGCGGCATCGTGAAGCGTGCCTCTCAGGAAAAAGACTGGGAGGTGATAGGGTGCATCGAGTCGTTCAACGGCGTGCTGCGCGAGCCAACCGAGATTGTGGAGCTGACGGAGAAGAGCGTAGAGGGTTTGCAGATACAGGGTGGCACCATCTTGGGCACCACCAACAAGGGCGGCCCCTTTGCATGGCCCGTAAAGGAGGCTGACGGAAGCTGGACCACGGTGGACCGCAGCGACGAGATGCTGCGCAAGTTGCAGTATATGGGTGTCGACGCGGTGATTAATATCGGCGGCGACGGCTCGCAACGTATCTCGCTGGGCTTGGCTCAGAAGGGATTGAATATCGTGGGTGTGCCTAAGACGATTGACAACGATTTGTCGTCGACCGACTATACTTTCGGTTTCCAAACTGCGGTGCAGATATGCACGGAGGCTATCGATAAGCTGGTGACCACAGCGGCTAGCCACAACCGTGTGTTTATCATGGAGGTGATGGGTCGCGATGCGGGTTGGATAGCGCTCCACAGCGCTATCGCCGGCGGTGCCGACGTGTGCGTGATACCGGAGATACCCTACGATGTGGAGAAGATTAAGGCTAAGATTGAGCAACGCTACAACAAGCGTCACGGCTACTGCATCATAGTGGTGGCAGAGGGTGCGAAGCCTAAGGGTGGCAGCATCACCGGCACCGAGACTGGCGAGGTGGGCTACCAGCACATTAAGCTGGGCGGCATCGGCCACCAACTGGCTGCCGAACTGAAGGCGGCAGGCGTGGAGCACGACATACGCTGCACCATATTGGGCCACCTGCAACGCGGCGGCACTCCGATAGCTTTCGACCGCATATTGGCATCGGAGTTCGGGGTGCGGGCGATGGAACTGGTCATAGAAGGCCAATACGGACAAATGGTTGCCTACCGACACCCTGAGATAGTGGCTGTGCCTCTGGAGGAGGCGGTGAAGGCGCAAAACCTTGTCGACCCCAACAGCCGCCTGGTGGACACCGCGAGAGGGCTGGGAATAGAATTTGGAGAGTAATAACAGAAACTATAAGAGCTATAGGGACATATAGATAATAAAGCGAATTATGGAAACAAAAAAGATAAAATCAGCACTTATATCAGTCTTCTACAAAGATGGACTGGAACCTATCGTCAAGGCCTTGCACGAGCAGGGCGTTACCATCTACTCAACAGGTGGCACTTATAAGTTTATCAACGACTTGGGCATCGAGCCTGTGGCAGTAGAGTCGCTGACGGGCTACCCCTCCATTTTGGGCGGAAGGGTGAAGACGCTGCACCCCAAGGTGTTCGGCGGCATCCTCAGTCGCCGCGACATGTTCTCCGACGGCGAACAGCTGGCACAGTATGAGATACCCGAAATCGACCTGGTCATCGTAGACCTCTATCCCTTTGAGGCGACTGTGGCAAGCGGAGCTGCCGAGCAGGACATCATCGAGAAAATCGACATCGGAGGCATATCGCTGATACGCGCCGCTGCCAAGAATTTCAAGGATGTGGTGATTGTTCCCGCCGTGAACCACTACGAGGAGTTTCTGAACATCTACACCGAGCAGGAGGGTGGCACCACGCTGGAGCAGCGTCGCCGCTTTGCAGCGTATGCGTTTAACGTCAGCTCGCACTACGACACAGCTATCTTCAACTACTTCAACCGCGAAGAAGGACTGCCCGCCTTTAAGCAGAGCTGCACGCAGGCACAAGTGTTGCGCTATGGTGAGAATCCCCACCAGAAGGGCTACTATTTCGGCGATTTGGATGCCTGCTTCACCAAGCTGAACGGCAAGGAGATTTCGTACAACAATATCGGCGACATCGATGCTGCATGTGCCCTGATTGACGATTATGCCGACACAACGTTTGCCATCCTCAAGCACAACAACGCCTGCGGTCTGGCCTGTCGCCCCACTTTATTGGAGGCGTGGAAGGACGCACTGGCGGGCGACCCCGTTTCCGCCTTTGGCGGCATATTGATTGCCAACCGCACTATTACCAAAGAGGTGGCGGAGGAGATGCACAAGATATTCTTTGAGGTGTGTATCGCTCCCGACTACGACGAGGAGGCTCTCGCGATACTGAAGGGCAAGAAGAACCGCATCATACTGAAGCGCAACGCCTTTAAGATGCACGACAAGATGTTCCGCAGCGTGCTAGACGGCGTGTTGGTGCAGGACCGCGACACGGTGGTGCCCACCGCAGCCGATATGGCGAAGAGCGTCACCTCGACCCCCATCACCGAGCAGCAGGCGAAGGATTTGGCGTTTGCCACCATATTGGTGAAACATACCAAGAGCAACGCTATCGTGCTGGCTAAGAACGGCCAACTATGTGCCAGCGGCACGGGGCAGACCTCGCGCGTGGATGCCCTGAAACAAGCTATCGCTAAGGCTCAGAGCTTCGGCTTCGACCTGCATGGTGCCGTGATGGCTAGCGATGCCTTCTTCCCCTTTGCCGACTGTGTGGAGATAGCACACGAGGCGGGCATTGTGGCTGTGGCACACCCCGGCGGCTCTATTCACGACCAAGATTCCATCGACTACTGCGAGAAGAACAAGATGGGTATGGCCATCACCGGATTCCGCCATTTTAAGCACTAAGAAACATATAATGTATAAAATATAATAATATAATGGGTCTATTTTCATTTTTCAACAAAGAGGTCGCAATGGACTTGGGCACAGCCAACTCCATTGTCATTTACAACGACCAGGTAGTTATTGACGAGCCCTCAATTGTGGCCGTCGACCGTACAAGCAACCACATTATTGCTGTCGGCAAACGCGCCCAACAAATGGCGGGTAAGACCGATAACAAGAATGTTGAGACCATCCGCCCGCTGCGTGGTGGTGTCATCGCCGACTTCGAGATGGCTCAGCACCTTATCCGCGAGCTTATCGGCATGACCAACATCAACCGCTCTTTTATGCCGCCATCGCTGCGCATGGTCATCTGCATCCCGTCGGGCATCACCAACGTGGAGGAGCGCGCCGTGCGTGAGTCGGCAGAGCAGGCTGGCGCCAAAGAGATTCGCATGATTCACGAGCCTATGGCCGCTGCCATAGGTATCGGCATCGACGTGCTTGAACCTGAAGGACACATGATTGTGGACATCGGAGGCGGCACCGCCGAAATCGCCGTCATCTCCCTCGGTGGCATTGTGTGCAACAACTCTATCCGCGTGGCTGGCGACGAGTTTAACGAGAATGTGGTGGAATATATGCGCAAGCAGCACAACATGGTCATCGGAGAGCGTACCGCCGAGCAGGTCAAAATCAAGGTCGGCGCCGCCATCAGCGAACTGGACGAACCCCCAGAGGATTATCCCACCTTGGGTCGTGACCTGCTTACGGGTCTGCCCAAAGAGATTCTGGTTAACTACAAAGAGATTGCCCACGCACTCGACAAATCTATCGCCCGCATCGAGCAGGCCATCCTCGACACCCTGTCCGCCACTCCTCCCGAGTTGGCAGCCGACATCTACCGCACGGGTATCTACCTGGCGGGCGGCGGCTCACTTCTGAGAGGTTTGGACCAGCGCATCTCGTCGAAAACCAAGCTACAGGTACACATCGCCGAGGATCCTCTTCGCGCTGTTGCCCGTGGCACCGGCATTGCACTGAAGAACTTCACCAAGTTCCATTTCCTGATTCGATAATCCCAAATCGGTCATTAGGGTTTATGGCAGATTAGTATTTGTTTCGAGTAGATTGACCGCATCGCTGACGAAGCCGTAGCGGGCTACGGCGAGACAGGGATGTGGACAAGATACCGAAAGAAATGCTGAGATGCCATAAACAGACCTAAAAAAGTGAAATAGATTGAAATGTCGGCCTTATGACCGATTTGGGATAATCCCAAATCGGCCATAAGAAAAACGGCTCTGCATAGTATGCAGAGCCGTTCTTTTTGTATCGGAGCGGGAATCACAACCTAATGATTTCCTCTAATATATCGCGAATGAGGGCGTTCATTGTGGCGTCGTCGCCATCGAAATTGTTGCAAAGGATGGCGAAACTGTACATCTCGTCATCATCGTTGGTGAAATAGCCCACACAGTTGCGCACGCCCGACATGATACCCGTCTTAATCTTCAGCGAACAGCCCTCGGGTACCTGCGGTATGATGGAGTATTCAGGCATCTTGCGACTGATGCCCAAGGTGCCGACAAAGTCCCAGAAGAAGGGCTGCCGCGCCACCACATCTAAGAACTGTGCTACAAAATAGGCTGTCACATGGTTCTCGCGCGAGATGCCGCTGCCATCCACTACCTGTACACCTGACGGGTTCAAGTCCAGCTCGTTGAAGTAGTCGTACATAAACTTTCTTCCCGACGCATAACCGCCATGACCATCACGCAGACATCCCAACATCTTGTAAAGGCTCTCGGCTGCAATGGTGCTGGTGGTCTGCATGGTGAGGGCTGTGATAGTGAATAGGTTGAACGAAGTATCCACGCACACCTTCTTATACTGCTTAGGCATTGTAAAATGGTCGGAGGGGTCGCCTGTCACAGCAATGCCGTGATTGCGGAGATAGTGGGTGAAGTCGCGCGCCATTGCCAAAGCAGGTTGCGGCATCGAGGCACGGAAATGAGTATCGGCAGTGCCTAACGGCACCACCCCCTTGCAGATGCGGCTATCACCGTAAGGTGAGCCATAGAAACAGACATCGCACACGGTGTCGCGCGGGCCTGTCACCACTTGATTGACAAATTCGATGCCCGGATGGGAGCTGGTGATGCTAGTTGCGTCGCCCACCCTGCGTCCTGCCTTGAAATGCACGTCGACCGAATTCTCGTTGTAATTCAATCCACAAGCACCGCTGCCGTAGCCGTTGCCTATGTCGCGCCACTGCCAAGTGGGGTGCATCATCATGTCTTCAAACAACGATGTGTCGGCATAGATGTGGCCATTAATTCGCCGTATGCCCAAATTGCGGATGCTGCCAGCAAGGCGGTAGAAAGTAGAGTCGGTGTAGGTGAATCGGTTGGAGCAGAAGAAGGGATCGCCCGAGCCTGTTACGATAATGTCACCATTCAGTGTTCCCTGACGGTCGATAGAACCTGTATAGTAGAGATAAGTCTCGAAAGTGAACTTCGGTCCTAGACGGCTGTAAGCTGCGGCGGTAGTAAACAGCTTGTTCACCGCTCCGGGCAACATCGCCAGATCCTCGTTGCGAGTATATACGGTGCTGTCCTTATTGATATTATGCACACATACTGCCAGCGAGGCATGTCGCACAGCGGGCTTACGAGTGATGTGCCGCACCACAAAGTCCAGCCTATCGGTATTCTGTGCCATAGATGCGGTGCCATACACAGCAACAAAGAGCAACAGCAGCAGTTTCTTACAATAATTCATTCTTGTAGCAATTATATATAGTTTCAACTATTCGGTTTCAACATTTGGTTTATCTCGTCGATACGTTCCAGCAGAGCTTCCCGACCATAGCGTGTCACCGACGATGTCATCATCATCTCTGGCAGTTCCTCCCATTCCTCCAATAGTGCCTTCTTATAACCGTTCACCGTCGTGGCTATCTCACGTTGCTTCTGCTTGTCGATTTTGGTGAACACGATACTCAGCGGCACCCCATTCTGACCCAAGAAGCGGATAAACTCCAAATCGATATTTTGCGGCGGGATGCGTGAATCTACCAGCACAAACACATTTGCCAACTGTTCCCGCTTGAGCATATAGTCGGCAATCATTTTCTGCCATTTCTCACGCGACGTCCTAGCGGTGCGGGCATAGCCATAGCCCGGCAAGTCCACCAAGTACCATTTGTCGTCAATCAGAAAATGGTTAATCAGCTGAGTCTTGCCTGGCTGTGCGCTGGTCTTTGCCAGTCCTTTGATGCCGGTAAGCATATTGATAAGCGACGACTTGCCCACATTGCTTCTGCCAATAAAGGCATATTCAGGCAGTTCCGTATCGGGGCACTTCCTGTAGTCGCTATTGCTTACCACAAATGTCGCTTTCTTTATTTCCATTTGCCTCTTATTATCTTACTTCCTCGACTGGCGGTCTCTTCGTTGTGTATTTTCCCTTGCCAACATCTCTTTCATTTTTTTCAGTCGCTTCAGCTCGGCACGTTCCTCCTCGTCCATTTTCTTCCACCACGGCATCCTCTTCATATTGATGCGGAAGAGGTGCAGACGGTCGAACACGCGGTTCTTGGTGTCGTACGATTCAAAATACCTAGTCTTTTTTTCTGGCACTATGTCCTGCAACGCCACCAGTAAGCCTGTCTCGTCCGTATTGCCAAACTCGGTATTGATGGCGGTGCCAAACGACCGCATGGTGGGCGAAAGGGTCATATAAGCATTCACCATAGCAGGCACCGCACTGTCCAACGCCCTCACATTACGTACCAATATCTGGTAGTCCTCCTTATAGTTGCGCCCACTAAACAAGGCGTTCAATTCATTCAAGTCCGACACTATCGGCAGCATCTCATAAGGCCACACCAAGCCGTCGCGGTCGGGGAAGTGTTTCTTCAAAAAGAACAATATCAAGTCTTTTGCCCTGCGGTTCATCTGCGGATACATCGTAATCTTGCCAAAGAAATAGCGCGTCTCAGGAATCTCCAATGCAATGGCGCCCAGTCCGTCCCACAAGTTGTCGAGCGAGTATAGCCCCTTGCGGAAGTTGTTCCCTGGCTGGAAATCGGGCTGCACAAAAGCACGTCCCAACTCCACAGTATAGGGCAGATAGTTGTTGCGAAATTCCTCCGAATACTGAAACAGTTCGGATGTTGGGGTGGCTATTGTCCCATCGTCCTTGCACAGCATATTGCTGCCATGTATGAAACGATACCCGCCTACAATCTCTTCGTCCTCGGGACTCCAAACAAACAGCTGTTTAAAGCAGTAGGGCTCAGGCAGCGTGTCAAACTCGTCGATGTCGCAGTCTTTGCCCGTTCCGCCACCCTCCAAGGCAAAACTCAACTCTCTCAGTCTTCCAATCTCGCGCATAATGTTGGGCGACAGATGTGCGGTAGTGATATAAATCTCCTTGTTACCACAATTGGTCATACGCAAGAAATGCTTATGCTTCAACTCAGCGCGAATCTGTTCGCGCGGCACTGGGGGGATAATGTACGATGTGTCTATCATTATTTTGAATCAGATTTTCAGATTAAATGTTTTAAAGGTTTTAAGGTTTTAAAGGTGAGTGCACTTTTTAACTTTTTATCTTTCTAGCAGAGCATTTTTTAACTTTCACACTTTCAAGCGAAGCAAACCTTTCAACTCTTAGTTTCCAAACACGGCGTTGGGGTCGTCCTTCAGCCTATAGCAGTAGTCCTGCACCATTTGCGCCCATTCCTTGGGTGAGTGGCGGTCGTCGAAAGTGCTATAGGGAATCGGCTTGCCCACCACCAGCCGCAGGTGCTTACCTCTCTGGGCAAACATCTCCGCGGGCAGCAAGGCCATCTCAAAGTTAAACTTAATGCCCAACCGTTCACGTAGTCGGGCTAAATTATAGAAACGCTCGCGGTTTCGTGCGTCAAAAAAGAACGGCACCACATCGCGATGATACTTCACAGCCTTCTTGATAAAGGTCGGCTTCCATTCCAAATCGTGTATCTCTCCACTCTTGCGCTTGCGCGAACAAAGCCCTGCAGGGAAATACAGCAGTGCGTTCTCACCCGCAAAAGCCTCCTCAAGCGCATTTACATTCTTGGTATTACGGTGCACTTTGTCAATTGGCACAAACAGCGGTGCCGGCCCTGGCAGATACAGCAAAAAATCATTTACCGGGAACTTGATATCTTGTCTATATTTTCCGATGGCACCCATCAGTGCCAGCCCGTCGGGTCCGCCCAACGGGTGATTGCCTGCCACGATGGGATAGCCCTCGGCGGGCAGATTCTCCTCATTCACCACCTCCACTTTCACATTCAAGTCGTGCGGGTTGTTGCCCTCCAAGAAAGCGTGTACAAAGTCGAGCCCAAACTTGTAGCGATACTCATATATGACATAATTAACCTCATCCAGATGCAGCAAACGCTCTACCCACCGCACCATCCACTTGGGCAGCTTGACTTTCTTGTCGGCCAAAATCTTTTGTATATCAACATGTTTTGGCGTAATTGTCTCGGGGTCTATATGGCTATATTCCTCCATAAAATACTACATTTCGAATTTGCAAAAATACGAAAAAAAAATCATACTTTAAAAATATAATCAACTATAAAATGAAGAATGGCGAATTGTATTGCCAATTCGCCATTCACCGTTTGGCAGACAAAGACACCTATTCAACCACCATTTTCTGGACATTAGTGCCCAGCGTTGTATTAGTGTGCACGATGTAACTGCCTTTAATCCAATTATTGACCATGATATTTGCCCGTTTTCCATAGACCCTCCGGCTCAACAGTCGATGTCCTTGCATATCGAATATCTCTATGCTTTTTATAGTGGCATCTGCAGTCACGGTGATTGACGAGTGTGCTGGATTGGGGCGTAAACTAACCCTTGCATGAAGGTCATCCAAAGTGTCAATACCTACCTCTCCCTCTCGCACAAAACGTATAGTGTCACTCCACTCGCTGTAGGTATCATCGCCAAAACACACGGCACGCACCCGTGCAGCATACTCTACTCCAGGGACAAGACCTGCAATCGCAAAATCCGTTGTCGCACGAGGCAGTTCAGCATAGCTCTCTGGGTCTGCATTCGCACGCCCGTATGCCACAGCCCACGAGCGATTATGCTCTGCGGAATCCCATACCAAATGTACCCCTGTCGAATCCTGCCCGTTAACGTGCAATCCCAACGGCACTTCACAAACAGGTTGCACCGTGTCTATAATCGGGAAAATAAACCAGACATAGGAATCGTACTTGTGCTGCCATACTAGTCTGTTTCCATAGACTGTCCCTATCTTATAGTACTGTGGCCAACACGGAGCATACAGTCCAATTGGTTCATGCCTGTATATACGGGTCACCGTTCTCCTTAACGTGTCACCTCCATAATGGTTGGTAGTGGCAACATAGAACGAGTCGGTGACAATCACAGGTTCATCAAAATAAGCCTCAAAGACGGGCATGTAGCGCATTACCACGGAGTGGGAATAGGCATTAGTTAAAAACAACCTCATCCAATGAGCAGTATCCAAGATACTATAGCTCCGAGATGCCAAATGCACCATGCCTGTATCCGTAGGCTTGTATAGTTTCATTTGCTCAGCCCAACCGTCAATTATAACTGGAGGGTATCCAGGATCTTCGGAAGGATTAGGATCAAACGTTGAAGCTTTCTCTATACACACAACAGCCGCCACACCGATTATTGTCAGAGCCGAATCTGTATAGTTGTATTTTGCCACTTCAGTATTTCTACCAAACCCAATATCTTTCCCGCATTCGGGTTTTGATCTCTGGTAGACGCAGTCAGCCGAATCAAACCAGTACTGGTAGAAATATGTCGGCTCACTATTCCAAATGGTATCTATCGTATGAGGATCTTGTGCATACACAACACTATAGGTAGCAAAAAAAATAATAATGGGCAATATCTTCTTCATGACACTGTGTGTTTATATTATGTATTGAATCTTGCTTTTAAATAAGGCCAATACTATTGTTTTAGTATTTGATTCTCGTTTTTTACAACAAATCACCTTTCACAAAAAAGGGATGCCTTTTCGGGGCATCCCTTTGGATTGGTCGGCAACGTGATGTTTAGCAGATTTCGATGTGCTGCATCAGGGCTTTCTTCTCCTGCTCGGTGAACTTGGGCAGCGTGATGCGCAGGATGCCGTGTTCCACCTTGGCAGTGATTTCTTCTTTCTTCACGTTCTCGGGCAGGCTGAGCAGCTGCTTGAACTGTAGTTCGTTGAACTCATGGCGCAGGAAGTGGCGGTCTTTTTTCTCGTCCTTTTTCTCTTCCTTTTGCACCATTTCAACCACCAAGTTGTTGTCGCTGTCGATGCTCAGGTTCAAATCCTCTTTCGAGAGGCCGGGCACGCAAAGCTCGAGTTCGTAATCCTTGTCGCTCTCAGTCACATTCATCTTCGGCATTGGGTAATGCTCATCGAGTGTGCAGTTGTTCCAATTGTTCCAGTCCAGGAGTTCGTTGAACAGTGTGGGCATCAAATCTTGATTTCTTTTTGCTAGTAACATGGCTTAAATCTCCTATTTTTTAATTGTTATTATTTTTTGTTTTTCTTTATTATTCTCGCGGAGGTTCCTCCGCTGTCCGCGCTCTCAT
>JAFWQP010000104.1 GCA_017509045.1 Bacteroidales bacterium | reverse complement strand
TACTGCCAAGGCGTCTTTACCTACACGTATCATCCAGTTTTTGGAAGGCATATAGTTGAGGTAGAGGAAGTCGGTGTTGTCGAATAGGCTCACATCGCCGGGGGTTGCCACGATACGCTGGCGGAAGAAGTAGCTGAACTTTTCGCCCAGCGGACCACCAATGACGAAGTTGAAGTAGCGTCCGTGAAAGCCGTATTGGTTTTCATTGATGCGGGTGCCGTAATAGCTCTCGTAGGTGTTGATGTGGTAGTAGTCAAAATCGGCGCGGGCCTCTAACTTGATTTGAGTAAAGATAGGTGTGAAATCGACCTGAGCTGTCGCAACGGATGAAATGGTCATCAGCGACAAAAAGGTAAAGAGTTGTAATATTCTCTTTTTCATAGTATTGTTGTTTAAATGTGTTCGTTATTACTCTTGCAAAGGTACGAAAAAAAAACATTTTCTCTTGAATATTAATTTTTTTTGCTATTTTTGTATTTCAAAATAAAACTAACGATTATGCGTAAAAACAACTACCTTAAATGTTTATGTGTGGCTGTGGCGTTGTTGGCAACTAGCTTTGGTGCCCGAGCCCAGCAGTTTGAGACTTCGGTCTATCTTAACGGCATTTTCCCTGTGGGGCAGTTCGCCCGCTCGTATGAGTACAATCCCCTAGGCTCGTTTGTTCCTATGGACCGCACCACGGTGGCAACCAGCGCTTCTGCCGGTCTGGCAGGTTCTGCACGTTTTGGCATGTGGTTCGACGTGGGTTTTGGCCAGTTGCTGCCATACGCCGAGGTGGGCTTTATGTGGAATGCTACCAAAGGCTCGATTCGCGACGTGTATGATGCCAACGACCTGAACGATTCTGCAAAGGCTATCCCCAACACTCCGACCTATTTCAATGTCCCTATCACCTTGGGTTTGAAGTACCGTTACGACATTACCCCCATTGTCCGTCCCTTCGCCGAGCTGGGTATTGGCTACGACCTGATGTTTATCACCGCCAACGGCTATCCTAAGAACTCGGAGATTAAGGATATGTGGTATGCCTACAAGCCCGACGGCAAACTGTGTTGGACGATAGGTGCCGGTACTTATCTGGGCGAATATGTGAGCGTGGGTTTCTACTATGTCGGTTTGGGTAACCACCGTATCGCCTATAACGGAAAGGCAACTGCCTCGATGGGCGACGACTTCGCTGCTCAGAAACGTCGTGTCGGCCAGTTGGGTCTGCGTGTGGGATTCCACTTCTAATTAGGCAACCTCTAAAAAATTAAAAAATAAGAATTAAGAATTAAAATTTGGCTTCCGCCCAACTTCTTAGTTCATAGTTCTTACTTCTCACTTCAATTAAGAAAGAGGATGGTTTTTGAGCCATCCTCTTTCTTATTGTTGCGTTACCGAGGTGCTGTCGGGCTTTGTGGCGGTGTTGTCTTTGTTTGGCCGCAACGATTTGAGCGCGGTGCTGCTGCCCTTGGGTTGCGATGGCACCAGCAGTATGGCGTTGGCGACAGGTCGTTGTCCCATGGGGTCGAAACGGCCATTGTCGGATGGGTGGTTGACGATGCCGTTGGTGCTGCCGCCGGCGATGTACATGGTGGAGGAGCCTCCACCGTCGAGATTGGCGGCATCGCAGCAGCCCAGCCATCGCATGACGTGGGTGAGTTCGGGCAGCGAGAGGCCGTTGGCGTGCTGTTTGCTACGTCCGTCGGCAACAAGCAGGATGATGGTGCCGTCGGGCTTGAGGCCTATGGCAGTACGGTTGTGGCGGGCGTAGACAAAGCGGCGGTCGAGCCGTTGTGGCACCGTGGCACCGCGACTGATGAGCATAGGGCCGGAGGTCATCACGTTGCTGTCGGGCATATTGCGTTCGCTGAGGCGGTTGCTGTCGGGTATGTTGAAGCGGGGCCGTCCGCTGGGCAGCAGCCGTATGGCAGCGTTTTGGTAGTATTTGCGGTTGATGCTGTCGTTGCGCCCAGGTTCGTTGTCGCCCAGTTCTTTGCCACCGATGCGCAGGTAGCAGACAGGTGCGCCGGTGGACATGTTGAAGTACGAGCCGTTGATGCCCGCCAAAGCACCGGAGCGTAGGGCAAAGTTGGAAACGGTGGTGAGAACGCTGTCGGCAACAAAGCGCAGGCGGGTCTTGGAACCTTTGGGTATCTCGATGATACTGAAGTATTGGTTGGAGTTGAACAGCTGCCGCTGTTGAAAATGGCAGTGGCGGTATAGGAACCCGTCGAGGGTGTCGGTATGCCATTCGGCGTTGACAAAAGCGATGGAGTCGGCCTGAAGGTGGCGTTGTGCATTTGCTGGGGCGGCACAGGCTATTAAGAGGATTGCGACGAACCAGAGGGTAGTGTTGTGTTTCATAGGCAGGGGTGAATTATTCGGAGAACAGTCTCATCAGTTCGGGGGCGTAGGTCTTGGAGACGGGTATGTCGTCTACTCCCGAATGGTCTATCTCGGCGAAGATGCCTTCGGCATTGCGGCGGATGATTTTTATTTTATTAAGGTTGACAAAATAGGAACGGTGGCATCGCACCAATCCGTTGGCCTTGCAGATGTCTTCGATGCTTTTCAGCGTGTTGCGCAGGCTGTATCGTACCAGCTTGCCGTCGTTGTCGTAGAGGATGGTGACGTAGTTGCCGGCCGACTCGATGGAGATGACCCGCTCGGCACCCACAACCAGCTTCACGTTGCCCTTTTCGTCAGCAAAACGGATGGCACCGGCTTCGTTGCGTTCGTAGCCTTTGCGCAGCTCGGCAATGGTGTTGTTGGCCTCGCGGAGGCGCATGCTGTGGTCCACCAGCTCCATCGCTATCCAATAAAAGATGTATGGGAATATGACCAATTCAAGTCCAAGTATGATTATGCGGGTGAGGGTGGTGAAATAGTCGGCGTGGAGGTAAAGAGAGAGGAATAGGTCGCAAAACAGGCAGCCCACAAGAAATTCGGCAAACTGCCACACGAGGAATTCGCGTCGGGTCAGTGTGTGGCGCACCAGCGCAAAGCATAGTATGCTGCGACTGGCCAGCAGCACACCCAGTATGATGGCGCAGATGATAGGGAGGCATAGGCCTGCGTGGTTGCTCCAGTCGGTGAGCCAGCCGTCGTGTCCGCTGATGCCAAATGTGGGATTGTAGAGTACCACAAAGAACATGACGAACAGCGGCACGGAAAGGCAGAATATGATATTTGACTTAACAGAGTAGTATTGTTCCGATAGGGTCATGGGTTGGTGGGTTTGATAGTTGTTGTGATGGGTTTGACCGTAGGCTTTTTGGGCTTCAGCCAGGGGAATAGGTCGTAGAACGAGTCGAAGTCTTTGCTCAACTTGATGCCTATGCCCTGTTTGTAAGGCAGCTCGTTGCGGGTGAAGTAGTTGGTGTTGGTGCGGTTGAATCCGTAGAAGTTGAAGAAGGGGCTGAACCGATATCCCATTTCCACGTCGCCCACCAGCACGTTGGTCATATCTGGGTTCATCTCGCTGTTGTTGCCGTAGCCGAAGGTGGACTCAAAGTAGAGTTTGTTCCAACGCTTGCTGATGCCCACGTCCCATTGGCTGGCGGTGTTGGCGGTGGCGGCCTGGTAGTTGAAGTCGACATCGACAAATTTAACCATGTTGGAAACCAGCGTGCCCACCGACGAGGTGATCAGCCCTAGTCCGTTGATGCCTTCGGTGGGGTCGGTGCTGTTGCTGGTGTTTGTGGGGGCAAATTGTCCGAAAATCAGCAGCGACATGGATTGGTTCAGCAGTTCCATCTCGTTCTTCTTGTCGATGTACGAGAACACTTGGTCTACCACGTTTTGTTCGCTGTTGGGCAGGCGGATGTCGAATGTGATGGCGGGGTCGCTCCACGTTCCCGACAGGGAGATGACATCCTGCACGGGGACGTAGGTGTCGTTGAAGTTGCTGCCCGTCAGTGTGGCCAGGTTGGCGCGTAGGTTGTAGACAGCGTTGATGTTGAAACGGGCGTCGTTGATGTTGCCGGGGAAGTTCAACGTGCTGCCCTGTTCGATGGCAAAGGTCTTGCCTATGAGCTGCATCAGCGACAGCGAGAAGTTGCCCGACGTGAACTGGTAGTCACCCAGCACCAACGGCTCTTGGTTGCCTTGCATCGTCACTTTCAGGTCGCCGTGCCCCACAGCCGTCACATTGGCTGCCAGCTGTTGGAAATCCATGGGCAGGTGCAGCTTCATGCCGGGGGTGATGGCTACATTCAGTTGCAGGTCCAGCCCCGAGGTGTTGCCCTGTGTCGTAGCTGTCGGGCGGATGGCTTGGGGGGTGCTTGCTTGGTCGTGGTTGACAAAGACTATAAATTCGTTCTCGTTGATTTCTTTTTTGTTGCTGATGGGCACAAATATCTCGCTGCCCTCCAGCGCGGTGGCATTGGCTGATACCACTAGGTTGTTTGCCGCCCCCTTCACTGTGCCATGCACCGAGCCGAACAGCTCTCCATAGTACCCATCGCCCGCAGTGGGCTTGTCCAGCAGGGTGATGCCGTCGGTGTGCAGTGCCAAATCGAGCATTATGTTGTTTGAGGCATACGCCACACTGCCGTCCACCGTCGCCTTGTTTCCCTGCAGGTCCTGCAATGCAAATCTGTCGAGCGTCAGCCTGTTGTTTGTGATGGTCAGGGTGTCGTCGAAACGATAGGTCACCCCTGTCGGCACTAGGCTTATCAGTCCTTGGGCAATGCCTATCTCGCCGTTGATGTGGGGTTCCTTGACGCTCCCCTTCACTTGCAGTTGCCCGCTGATTTTGCCGTCGATGTCGGATGCTATGTCGGTGACGAAGGGTTTGGCCATCTGTAGACCTATGCGGTCGAGGCTAAGGTCGAAATTAAGGTTCTCTTTCTCTTCACGCATCGATGCCCACCCGTGTACCACCAACGGTCGGCGGTGCTGCCCATCTTCTTCATAGTCCGACTGTAGGTCGAGGTACAGCCTCCCGTCGGTTTTGTAGTTCGACACGATGTCCAGCCTGCCAGCCGGCTGCCCGTTGATGATGCAGTCGTCCACCGTCAGGTTGGCATCGACGTATGGCCGCTCGCCAAAGCCTCGCACGGTGAGGACGCCACCGACTGTGCCGTTCAAGTCCACCGCGTTGTTGGGAATCAGTGTGGCGCAAAGCTGTCCCAGCGAGAAATCGTTAAACTTCGCCTTCACATGGTCCGACTCCTCGCCTGCCACATGCGCCTGTATGCTCATCGACTGCCCCAAGCCGTACACCTTCAAATCTTCCACCACCGTGCGGTCGTGGTTAAACAAAATGCCCTTGGGGCACACTAGGTTCCACCGTTGTCCCTTGATATAGAACGAAGGATGCGTAATCATCACCTTGTTGTCGGTCGTCGAGCTGTTGAGAAACAGTTCTAGGTCGCCCTCGTTATAGGTCGTTTTCATGTCGTCGTCCCATCGCAGTGCCAGGGTGGAGATGCTGCTGCCCAACGTTGCGACGACATGCAGGTTGTCCAGCAGTGTGTTGTTGTTCAGTGTCACTGCCGAGGTGTTTACATGCGTCTGGTAGTTGTCGCCCACAGGGTCGCTGTTGACTCCTATGTCGTGCAGCACGATGTTGTTATACGCCAACATGTTCGACCGTAATACCATCTTCAGTGACTCGCCATATAGGTACGACCCGTGGAAAAATGTGCCAGGAGCTATCACCAGTTCGGGCATAAAGCGTTGGAACGTGTTTTTGGGGTCGTTCCACGTGATGTCGATGTTGAACCTGTCATCCATCAGCGACTCCCAGTAGGCTGGGTCGGCGACCTCTTCGGGGCTTTCCAACTGGGCGTGGGGGTTGAAATAGGTGGGCACATAGTGGTCGCAAAAGTCGCGTGCCACCAAAGCAAGGTCTCTGTATTGGAAATAACCTCGCATCGATGCCGCCAACCAGTCGCAATTCAGCGTCAGCCGTTTGTATAGGTTCTGCTGGCTCACCTCCACTTCCGTATTCTCCAACTCTATGGTGCGGCTGCCTATGTTGCACAGCGTGCCCAGCAGCGTCATCTTGCCCGTCATGTTCTCAATGCTGTCACCCTGTAGGTCGGCCACCAGGTGTGTGTTCACCGTCACATCGCTGTCGCCCTCCAACAACCCCAGTCGGCTCAGGTGGGCGTGGCTCAGCAGTATGTCGCCGTGGTAGCGTTTCTCCGTCACATTGGCAGTCGCCGTCAGGTCTATGCCCACAAGGCTGTCGCGCAGTTCTAAGTCGGTGCTCAGCACCCCGTTCGACATCCTTGCCGTCACCGTGGTGCGGTCTATGCTGTGCCCTTTCAGCTGGGTGTTGTACAGCCGTCCTTCCATCGTTGCTTCCATCTCCTCGAGGTCTGTGCCGATGCCTTGGAAGGCGAGGTGCATCCCCGTGCGCGACACCCACTCGTTGGGCAGCAGCGAGCGGATGCCCAGCGTCCGTGAGTTGATGTCGCCCGTGTAGGCATAGTTGCGTGCCATAGTGTCGTACGTGATGGTAGCATAGCCCTCCGCGTCGCCAATCAGTGTGTTGATGTTAAAGAATGTCTCGCAGTTGCGTTGGCTGCCCTTCAGCGAGCCGTTTATGCTCACCTCGCCCATATCCTTTGCTACACGGGGCAGCGTCACATTCACCCCGTCGGGCAGGCGCACGGCGGCAATGTCGTCGTAGGTGGTATACAAGCGGTGCAGGCTGACGTTGAAAAAGGTGTTCTCTATCATCGGCAGCCCACTGATGGTGGCGTCGAGCAGAAGGCTGCTGTTCTCGCCAAATGTCGCCACCATCTCGTCGGCATGCAGGTCGGCAATGGTGCCGTACACATGCCCCTGCACCGCAATTTTCTCGTCCACTCCCCACAGCACCGGTGCCCAATAGGCGGCATCGCGCAGGTTCACCTCCGTGCCCGGTTTCAGCACCACGTCGTGGTGCACCGTGTTCAGGTAGTCGTCCATCTCATCCCATCCGTGGTAGAGCATCTCCACGTCCATAAACACACGGCTGTCGGCCGTCTGCAAGTCCATATTGGTCACATGGATGGTGCGTGGCGACACCTCCACATCCATCGACAAGTCCTCCACCCTCAGCCCCGATGCCTCGGTGGTCGAGAGCGACACCACGCGGCAGGTCACACTGTCGGCATCCACCCTCACGCGCCGTATATGGCCCGTTGTGCCCAGATAACGCATGTGGGGTATGTCCACACCGTGCTCATAATGCAGTGCGCTTGTCGGCTCGGGCAGGTCTTGGATATAGTCGATATTGCGCATCCTCACCTCGTCCACCTCCACAATAAAGTGGCCGGTAGCAGGTTTCGAAGGTCCCTCTGTGGCATAGTAGTCGATAATAAAGTCCAAATTGGTCCCCATTCTGCCGTTGGGGCGGCGTAGCGACTCGAAGTGATAGCGTCCGTTGCGCAGATACACTCGGTCGAAGTGCAACCCGTCGCTATGGAAGGGAAATCTCTTAAAGCGGCACGCTATGCGGTCGCCGTAATAGATTGTGTCGTTGGTAGGGGAGATGAGTTCTATCTTGTCCAGCACAATATGGCTCAATGGTGCGAAATGCAAGGCGCCGATGCGCACCTTGCCGCCCCATTCCTTAGAGAAATAGCTGCCTGCCGTCGCACCCAGGTACGACTGCACTACCGAGCTGTTCAGCAACGCCACCAGCACGTAGAGCCCCAGCAGAAGCCCCACCACCACACGTCTCAGTATAAGCAGACCCTTTTTCAATTTTCAATTTTCAATTCCCACCGGCTCCCGCCCCATCCCCTCTTTAGAGGGGTACGCCGAAGGCGGGGGGTATGTAATAATTCTCAATTTTCAATTTTCAATTTAAGAAGTTCTCAATTCTCAATTTAATATAACGTTCCTATTAAAAAAATATTTTACGCCTCCTGTAAAAACTTTCAATTAATCACAAATGGGTACATCTATAAATCACTTCGAAGAGGTGTACCATTAATAACACCGTACAAGTTCAATTCCCAATTCTCAATTCCCACCGGCTCCCGCCCCATCCCCTTTAGAGGGATACGCCGAAGGCGGGGGGTATGTAATAATTCCCAATACTCAATTTAGGTGGGTTCTATTAATTGCTTGCAATTATAGTCTTGAATTCTTATTAGATTCAAAGCGTGAAAATTACAAATTCTTTAATTCCCAAATTCTTGATAAATAGAAGCCCACTTTAATAAGTTCTCAATCCTTAATTCTCAATTCAAAAAGCCTGTTCCATGATTATTTTTTCAGTTGTGGTTGCATGTTTTAATTATTTTTGTGTAAATTTGCATTTTGGAATTGGTGTGTTTGGTGATGCGTTTGTATGCGCGTAAGTGTTTGATATGTAGAAATATTAATCATTAATACAGGATAGCTATGAAAATGGACGGAAGGCGTGAAAGCCAAAATGTAGACGACCGCAGAGGTATGAAGACCTCCACAAAGGCGGGTATGGGTATCGGCGGACTGCTGATTGCAGGTCTGATTGCTTTGTTTATGGGTGGCGACCCGGGTCAGCTGCTGCAGCAGATGGCCTCGAACACGGCCACCACGACCGAGGAAACTAACTATGTGCCAACGGCTGAGGAGGAGGCTCTTGCCACCTTTGCCAAGCAAATTTTGGCAGGCACCGAGGATGTGTGGACAGCCGAGTTTAAGAAAATGGGACGTACCTATAAGCCGCCAAAGCTGGTGCTCTTCAAGGATGCTGTGCAGAGCGGCTGCGGTGGTGCCACATCGGCATCGGGCCCGTTCTACTGCTCCGCCGACCAGTGCGTGTATCTCGACCTCTCGTTCTTCTCTGAGATGTACCGCCAGCTGGGTGCCGACGGCGATTTTGCCTACGCCTACGTCATAGCCCACGAGGTGGGACACCATGTGCAGTACTTGCTCGGCACGCTGGATGCGGCACACCAAAAGATGCGTCAGGTGAGCGAGAAGGAGTCGAACCAAATCAGTGTGCGTTTGGAGCTGCAGGCAGACTTCTACGCCGGCATTTGGGCATATCACGACAACAAGATGTTCGGCTCGCTCGAAGATGGCGACATCGAGGAAGGCCTGAACGTTGCCTCGAAGATTGGCGACGACTACCTGCAGAAGAAGGCTCGCGGCTACTCAGTGCCCGACTCGTTCAACCACGGACGTTCCGACCAGCGTGTGAAGTGGCTCAAGAAAGGCCTCACCACCGGCGATGTGAGGGCTGGCGACACCTTCACTCCGTCGTACAACAGCCTGTAATGGCGCATGATAATTATTGATGACGCGAAATGATTGTTTTAGTAACAAATCTGTTGATAGTGTAAAAAATATAGAAGATTTCTAATAGAAATAGTTGACAATAAAGGAGTAAAATATAGACATTAGAGGACTTCTATAAATTGCGTGAGTTCGGGATAACTTTGTTAATAACTTTATCAGAAAAAAAGAAGGTAATCACAAGAAATTTCGTATCTTTGCAATTGTAAATCAAAATATTAAAAAGAAACGAGCCTTATGATTACCGACGACAAAATTACTGAAATTTTCTGTACTTTAATAAACTCAGTATTAATGAAAAGGATAATAATTGTTTGTATTTTTTTTATTGTAGTTTTGTTTGGCGGCTGCGGACTTGTGAAGGTATGCGTTGAGAAGCCCAGCGACATAGCCAACGCGCATAAGTATACTGACCAACGGCCTTTGACAGCCGAGAGCCTGAAGCACCTGCTGCAGGACGACACGGCACACTACAAGGTGGTGGTCATTTACAGCCATTGCTGTGGTCCGTGTCAGGAACAGATGCGTGATACCTTCAGCAAATTATGGAATGCCGACACAGCACGGGTTCGCTGGTACTTTGTGCTTAACGACTGCTCGTCGCTGAAATACGATAACACCAAGTATTTGAAACACTATGGTATAGAAACGCCGTATATGTACTACCTACGCGACGACGACCCCCACTTTTGCACAGCTGCCGACGACCGCATGCTGAACATAGCGCAATATGTTTTCGACCGACAGCCCGAACTGGAAGATGTCGTCAACGGAATACCGTGCATCTTTATAGTCAGCCAGCAGGGCAAGTTAAAAACCGAGTATCGACGTTATGCCGACGGCAAAGTGGTGGTAGGCAACCTCGAAAGCTTGTATCAACTGCTTTACAAGGAGATATATCCCGAATTGGTGCCACTGGAAACTCCGCTCCAAATACAAGACCTTGATTTCGACCAACGCGACACCGCCGATTGGTCGGGCTGGGGCAACTACGACCGCAAACCCCGTGTCTGCACCCCCGAAGGCTGCCTCTGATAAGAAAAATAGGTCGTTTATTTATCAATTATCAACAATCAAAAACTAAAAGAAATGAAACCCTCAACCATCTTTTTCACATCGTTCTCGTTCTTGCCGCTGTGTCGTGCGGGAAAGGGAAGGGCAAATCCGTTTTTCCTACTTCTGACGTGAATATGCCGAGAGGGCTGTATTTGCAAGGGGATAGCAGTGGCATTGTGATACCCTCATTTATCCTATATTTAGTTTACCTTTTGTTTAGATTTTATTTACCTTTTGTTTAGGTAACCTAAATAAAGAAGAAAGTAAATAAAAACAAAATAGAAAGTAAATAGAAAATACATAAAGGAATAACTAGGGTGCTGAAATGGGATTTGGCAGACGTGGGGGAAGACGATTCAAAGAAAAAATCAATTTATGGTAACCTCCAATAATAGATTCTGACCACGAATCTCACTAATCTAACAAATTATTATTCGTATTATTCGTGTCATTCGTGTTCGAAAAAAAACGAATATTTAGTGGTTACCTTATACCAAAAGGGATGTATTTGTAAGGGGATGGCACCAAGATGACATGGGTAAAAAAGAGCCACGGCAAGCGGAGTGTGCTTGCCGTGGCTGTGGTAGTCTTACGGAATGCGGACTGCCGTAGGGTTGGGGGTTAGCTTTTGGTCTGCATCCGCTTGCGGTATTCGGCAGGGGTGAAGCCTGTACCTGTGCGGAAGAATTTGTTGAAGTTGCTCTGATCCATGCCGCCGAGCTCGAGGGCTATGGAGAATATAGACTGGTCGGAATATTGAAGCAGACGACAGGCCTCTGTGAGGACACGTTCTTTGACAATAGCAGCCGGAGTGCTGTTCGCAGTTGTGCGGACAGCACTGGCGAGTGCTTTTTCGGAAACAGCAAGACTCTCGGCATACTGCCACACAGACCAACCATCT
>JAFWQP010000103.1 GCA_017509045.1 Bacteroidales bacterium | reverse complement strand
TTGCTCGCTGGGTTTAAGGGCGGGATTGCCGATGGTGCCTTCGACATCGTCGGTCTGCTGGAATACTGGTGAAAGGGAGGCGAGTGTGGGCAGCATAGGCGTATATTGCACTATGGCGGTGAGGCTTAGATGGTCTGTGGCTCTCCAATTGAGGCGTGCGGTGCTGAGGTTGCGAAGGTAGGTCTGGCTGTTTGTGCCGTCGGTGACGTTGAGTAGCTTGGCTCCTGTGCCCAAGGAATAACTCATCTTACTGCCGAGGGTGCCTTGCACTTCAGCGTAGAGGTAGGTGTTGTCTTTGGTCATAGCGGAGGTGGTGTTGTAGAGGGTGTAGTCGTTCTCGGCAAAATTGTGCTGGTACTGGAGACCTGTGCGAAGGGTCGTTGTGCCAAACTGCTTGCTGTATACCCCTTCGCCACTAATGGCGTAGCCGTGTCCATTGATAATAGTAGCGTAGTCGATAGGTGTGCCATTTTCGCCAAGAATGTATGAAAGTGTATTGTCGTACTTGTCGATGGCATACTCGCCCACCACGTTCAGCTCCACCTTTTGGCCGTGGGGCATCTTGTGGGTATAGAAGAGGTCGAGTTTGGGTAGGTTGTCCTTCATGAAGCTGTGCTGCATCATGCTTTGCTCGGTGGTTACGCCGCGGTCGGTCTCGGTCATCGTGCCAGTGGCTTCGAGTGTTTTGGTGAAGAAGTTGTCTTGCAGCGAGGCGACAAACATAGTGCTGTCGTCGTGCTGGTAGGTGTATTCGGCGTTGAGGGTGTGGTTGATGTACCAGAATGGCATATTGGTGCGCTGGCTTCGGATGACGGTGCGGGCTGAGTCGAAATAGCTGTCCTCCAGTTCGTAGGGCACACGATCGTAGTTGCGATATCCGAGGGTATATTCCAGTGCAAACTCGCTTTTGCCTTTGTGGTAGCTGCCTTGAAGGTAACCGTTGACAAAGCCGGTGCTGAGTGCCGACTGGGCTTGTGCTACAATGCTGCCGCCATCCTCGCGCTCTTTCAGTATGATGTTGATGATGCCTGACGCACCTCGGTCGAGATAGCGGGTGCCGGGATTGTTAGAGTATTCCACGCGTTTGATTTGGTCGGCCTTGAGATTGGCGAGTCGTGCCAAAGGGACTTCCTTACCGTTGATTTGCAGGATGGCTATACCGCCGTCGACAGTGATGGATTGCAACGCCACATCGACCCGCAGGCCTGGTAGGTTCAGCATGTCGAGTAGCACCAATGTGCGTCCGGCGGCTTCCACTTCTTCCTTTTTAGGCAGCACCACGAAACGGTCAACCTCCTCGGTGGTGCGGCTGGCGGTGATAGTGACGGCGTCGAGTTGCTTGGCGCTCATGGTCAACTCTCCGAGGTCGCCCAAACCGCAACGCACCTCCACCCGCTCATAGCCTGCCGAAGAAGCAATCAGCCTATACGTAGGGGCAGACTCCCGTGTCTGCCCGTTTACAGACTCCCGTGTCTGCCCGTTTAAGGTAAGCACAAACGCTCCGTTCTCGTCACTGGTGGTGCCGACAAGGATGCTGTCGCTATCGATGTGTTTCAGTACCACGTTGGCGAAAGCCACAGGTTGGTGGTTGTCGTCTACCAGGCGGCCCGACACCTGGCCTGTCTGGGCATGTAGCGTAGTGGCTATCATGCCCAGCACAGAAAACAAAAGAAATGTAAGTCTTTTCATGGTATTAAAGTTTAATCATCATCACCCAAAGAGATGGCAATACCCAGCTTGATGGGGTATACATCCCTGTCCATGCCCATATTCATGGGGACGGTGGGCAGCTGGAGGTAGGCGTAGAGGTTGGGCATACCAATGCTCAGGCGGGCATCGAGGCGGAAGGGGTTCATCACTCGGGAGGTGGGTTCCCTGCGCTTGTCTGTGCCTTCGAGGTAGACTACCTTATGCTTCAATCCGGTATGGAAATTGTTAAAGTTCAAGCCAGGGATGGCAGCCAATCCGATGAAGAAGTCGCTGTTGCGCGAAGGCTCCCAGCGCACCATGAGGGGCAGTGTGACATAGCGTGCCACAAGGCGTGTGGTGGCGTCGCCCTCCTCAGGGATGAAGGAAACAAAGGTGGTCTTTCCTGTCGGGTCGGTGCCAAGACTCACCCAAGGGTCGACGAACTTAAACACGTCGGACGCATACCCCAAGCCTATGCCCAAATGCCAATGATTGTTGACGAAAGGATAGTAGACCGCCTCTAGCTGGTAGGAGGAGAAGGTGGTATTCAGCGCATAGCTGCCGTCCATCCTAGAGAGGCCGTTGTAGGGTTTGTCGCCCCAGTTGAGGAAACCCCAGAGGAAATCGAAGCGGAAGTCGTCGCTATGCCATTGGGCACGTTCCTTGCGGTCTTCGGCAAGCTGACGAATGACTGAGGGCGATTCCACTTCTTCATCTTCTATCAAGGCTGAAAATTCGGTATTGGTAACATGGAACGATTCCACATCTACCTTGCCCCTGTCCTGTTCATACGACTTCAGATTCTCACCACGGCAGTAAATGACGTTCACCTTGGCGTAATCCTGCGCCTTCAATGCGATGTCATCCATAGCACAGGGCACTCCCATCGAAACAGAGGCGTAGTCCTCAGCCGCCAACTTGATGCGACGCGCACGAAGTGTATCAACACCTCTTTCGGTATTAATGGTCACCTTGCTGTAGTCCTCGGCTGAGACAGAGAGTTTGACGATGTTTGATGGACACAGCACATCCACTTGGGCATAATCCTCGGTGTGGATGTCGGTAGAAGCATCTAGCACCAAATGTAGGCGCAGACGGTCGACACCTGGGATGGTCTCAATCCTCAACTGTCTGCCGTACTTGCCACCAATGCCGTATTCGAGACCTTTGGGAGTACCTGATTTGTTGGGATTGCTGTATTCGAGATACTCGACCGAGTCATTGACAATCTCCACTTTGCAGTAGCCGGACAATTTGACGCTTTCCACCTTTTGATAGAAGTTGATGCGAAACACTTTCAGTGTGTCGTCGATGTCGCCAGCCTTGGCGTTGAACACCATGAGCATAAGGGCGACCAGTGAAATGATTCTTGTTTTCATGTTTATCGTTATTTATTGTTATACTTTAGAAATCAATACGGGTAAGCAGTTCTCCGCGAGCCTCGGAGTAGGATTGATAGGCATAGTCGCGGACGGTGTTGCTAACACGGCTGCGGAAGGCACGGAAACGTTCTCTGACCGTGGGTTGGTAGGCAATCTGTACCACCTCCATTTGTGCCGACGGGGATGGCATCAGCATGATGTCGATATACTCAATCACCGTGGTGTCCTCTTGCTGTGGTGCGGGCATGGGGTCGACTTCGGCCAGCAATGACGGCTCGTCAAACGTGGGCGGCTCGTATTGTGGCAACAACTCAACAGTCTCATCTGGCATTGGGGATACTGGTTCGGTAGGCTGGGTTATTGGTTTTGCCGTTTTGACAACTATGGTTGATACCTCCTCTTGCTGCTGCACCATTGGTTCGACAGGTTTCGGTGCCGTGACTGGCTGACGGTTCTGGGCTATCATGCCCGTCTGCTCGGTAGGCTTATCGTTAGGCCACATCATCCATACGCCGCCAATTAGTACCGCTGACACACAGGCTGCCGCAGCCCATCGCCACAGGGGCAGAACTTTGCCCTCGTAGTGCATGAGGCTCTCATTGTCGGGGTAGGGCAGGGGAGACTCCTCCAGTATGAGGGCAGGGTCATAGAGCGACAACTCCTCCGCCAACTCGGGGTGCTGGGCGGCGAACCGCTCCACTGCGGCGCGTTCCTCGGCGGTCAGCTCACCCTCGCAATAACGGTAAAAGTACTCCTCGTAATTATCAGTTGTTATTATCATAGCCTAATGCGATTAATGTTTTCTTTAATGATACACGTGCGCGGAAAAGATATACAGACACCTGCTTTTCTGTGAGGGAGAGCATATCGGATATTTCCTTGCAACTATAGCCTTCCACATCTTTCAATACCACAGCTTCGCGTTGCACCTGCGGCAGACGTTCTAGGGCTTTGTGCAGTGCGTCTTGAAGGTCGAAACGCTCATCGGGCGGCACCACTCGGTCGGGTTGCAGCAGTGGGAGGTTCTGTTGATGCACCAATTCGTGTCGGTGATGACTCATCAGACAGTTGTGCACCACGGTGAACAGAAACGACTTACCCTTCTCCACCTCCACCTGCTCTCTCTTCTCCCACAACGATGCGTAAGCTTCCTGCACAGCATCCTTCGACAACTCCTCATCGCCTCCGCAGCGCACCGCAAAGCGGTACACATCGTCGGCCCAAAGCCTCACACCGTTGTTGTATTCTTTTTGCGTCATTCGCTATATAAACGCGCGAAAGGCAAAAATACTACAGCATGATGAAAAAAAAGTTCATTCGACAAATAGATGGTTGTGTCTACAGTGTGTTTCTTCCCGTTTTGGATACACCTAGTGTCCGACCTTAAGAGCGAAGGCAAAGCGAAGGCAGAGCGAAGGCACGGCGAGTCGGCCATCTATTATAGTTATACCAAAAAAGCCAAAAAAAAGGGTGCCACTTTTGAGAAAAAAAGTGGCACATGATGACAATTACAAAAAGGAGAAGAGGGGGCTACTGCCCAAGCAGGTTGATTATCTCCTTCAGTCTTGGGGCGAGGATAATCTCGGTGCGGCGGTTGATGGCTTTGTTGGCGGCACTGTTGTTCTTCACCTTAGGGGCATATTCGGCATGCCCTGCTGCCTCCACACGGGCGGGATTAATCTTGGGTCCTTGTTTCAGCAACAACTTCACGATGGCGGTGGCACGCATCACGCTGAGGTCCCAATTATCCTTTACCGCCGTGCTGCCGTGATAGGCATCGTTGTCGGTGTGGCCTTCCACCACCACATTCAGGTCGGGGTTCTCTTCTAAAACCTTAGCAAGGCTTTTCAACGCCTGTATCCCTTGTGCCGACACTTCCCAACTGCCTGAGGCAAATAGCAGTTTGTCAGCCATAGAGACATACACCTTGCCGTCCTTTACCTTCACGTCCAACCCCTTGTCGGCAAAGCCTACCAAAGCCTTCTGCACCGAGGCGCGCAGGTTCTCCAGCTCACGTTGCTTGGCTTCGAGTTCTTCGTTCATTGCCAACTCGCTCTGTGCCATCGACGACAGCTGCTCCTCCAGTTCGCGTTGTTGTGCCATCATCGCCTGCTCCTTTGCTTTCACAGCCTGTTCCTTCTCATTCAATTCGCGTGTGCGTTGCTCAAGCATGTTATTCACTTTCGACAGGTCGCGATTCTTGCCAGTTAGTTGTTGCAAAAAGTTCTCCATCGTGGTGTCATAGCGCAACTGCAGCGCTGCATAGGCTCGATTGATGGAGGTTACTGTCGCCTCGCACTCCTGTCGTGCCGCAGTCATGTCGCTGAGCGACATAGTCATCGCCTGCCCCTGTCGCACCAATTCGGCGTTTTCCTCGCGCAGCTCCTGTAGCTCCTGTTTGGCTAAGGTAAGGCTTTTCGATGCTTGTGTATAGTGCGACTGCAACGCCTCATATTCGCGCATCGACACACACGACGACAGCAGCAACACACTTAACAATAAATTGAGAATTGAGACTTGAGAATTGAGATTTTTACGACGTAGTGATTTCACTTTCGTTAATGGGTTATGCCGGTATGCTAAGAATAGGTTTCTATTTTGATTGTAGTCCATTACTTTTTTTGTTTTTAAAAATAACGCAAACAAAAAAAAAATCGTATCTTTGCCCGTTTATTTTTCGCGACATGACTTTCGCAAACATCTATAAAAAACTGCATATTTGGCGATTGCGGCACATCACCGAGCAATCCTATCTCCTATTGCTAAGCGTTATCGTGGGCATATTCAGCGGTCTGGCGGCAGTATTGCTCAAGACTGTCGTCCACCTTTCTGGCCAAATGGTGATGGCCTTTGGCAACACCTACGCCGTCGCGAACGGGGGCAACGTACTTATTTTCGTCACCCCATTCGTCGGCATACTGCTCACTATCCTCTTTGTTCGCTATATCGTCAAGGGCGACATTGGTCACGGCATCCCTAGTGTGCTCCTCTCCATCTCGCGACACAAGGGCAAGCTGCCTCCACGCAATATGTACACCTCGCTCGTTGCCTCCACCCTCACCGTAGCCTTTGGCGGCAGCGTCGGTCTTGAGGCGCCTATCGCCTCCACAGGCAGTGCCATAGGCTCCAACGTGGGTCGTTTCTTCCATGTTAGCCCTCGTGGGGTCAAACTGCTTTTGGGCTGCGGTGCCGCAGGTGCTATTGCCGGTATCTTCAAAGCTCCGTTGGCAGGCGTGTTGTTCACCCTCGAGGTGCTTATGTTCGACATGACTATGACCACAGCCGTCCCCTTGCTCATCTCTGCCCTTACCGCCTCTACTGTTGCCTATTTCCTTATGGGACAGGACGTGCAGTTCGCTTTCCGCGTCACCGAGGACTTCTCCCTGCGGCAAATCCCTTTCCTTATGGTGCTGGGCGTGTTTTGTGCCTTTAGTTCGGTCTATTTCCTCCGTTGCACCGACAAAGTCGAGTCGTGGTTCGCCGGTCGTAAGACCTGGGTACGCAAATGGCTTGTGGGCGGATTGGTGCTGGGTGTTATGATATTCCTTTTCCCGCCCCTCTACGGCGAAGGCTATTGGGCACTTACCGAACTGCTCAACGGCAGCGACCACGACCCCCTCTTTGCCAACAGCGTATTCTACACCCTCCGCGACAACCCGTGGGCGGCTCTCGCCATCCTGTTTGTTCTTATACTCCTCAAACCTATCGCCACAGCCACCACCATCGGCAGTGGCGGCGTGGGTGGTACCTTCGGTCCCTCATTGGTGATGGGCGGCCTTAGCGGCTACTTCATCGCCGCGCTGGGCAACCAATTGGGGCTTCCGCCACAGTCCACCGCCAACTTCGCCCTTGTGGGTATGGCTGGGGTGATGACAGGGGTGATGCATGCGCCCTTTATGGGTGTTTTTCTCATTGCCGAAATTACGGGCGGCTACGCCTTAATGATACCCCTCCTTATCACCGCCACCGTTACCTATATCTGCGTACAACCATTTGAAAACCACTCCATCTATGCCCGCAAACTGGCAGTTCAAGGCGACCTTATGACGCACAACAAGGATGCCTCCGCCTGGCACCTCATGGACCTGCACAAACTTATCGAAACCAACTTCGCCACTGTGCCAGAAAACGGCACCCTGCGCGACATCGTCGAGGCTATCAAACGCTCCAAGCGCAACCTCTTCCCCGTCGTGGATGCCAACGGTAAATTCCTCGGGCTGATTGTTATGGACGATATACGCCAAACCATCTTCGAGACCCAGCTCTACGACACCCTTACCGTCCGTGAACTGATGATGACCTTCGACGACAAGGACATCGTCCACTCCAGCGACTCCCTCTCCGACGTGGTCAACAAATTCCAACTTAGCAACCGCTACAACCTTATCGTGGTCGACGACAACGGTGCCTATCTCGGCTTCCTCTCCCGCGCCAACACCTTCTCCGCCTACCGCCGCTTCATCTCCCAAAGTTCGGAAGAATAGCCTCGCCACCCCTCACTTTTTAACAAAAAAGGTCGATTTTCTGGATTATAATCCAAAAATTATATATTTTTTTTGGATTACATTCCAAATTTTTTATATCTTTGCATCGTCAAAGAAATGAATATGATTGAGCGAAAATTAAGTAAAGTAATTAAAGAACAACTTTTTAGAGGTAAAGCGATCATCCTTGTCGGCTCTCGGCAGGTCGGAAAAACCACCCTGCTTGGTGAATTAGTGCGTCAAAGCGACAAGCGGATTCTCTCTCTTAACTGTGATGAACCCGAAGTGCAAACCATGCTTACCGACACCAACGTGGCAAAACTCCGAACCATCATTGGCAACAATGAGTTGGTCGTAATCGACGAGGCTCAGAAAGTGAACAACATCGGACTGACACTCAAATTGATTGTCGATAACATCAAGGATGTGCAAGTTGTAGCCACAGGTTCTTCGGCGTTCGAACTTCGCAATCAACTGAACGAGCCACTCACAGGTCGCAAGTTCGAGTATCAAATGTTTCCTATCAGCAGTGGCGAAATCATCGACACGTATGGTCTTCTTGAGGAAAAACGCACATTGGAGAACCGCCTTGTTTATGGCAGTTATCCCGACATCATCATGCACCCCGAGGAAGCCCGCCGGTATCTTACCGAACTCACGCAGAGCTATCTATATAAGGATGTGCTCTCGCTCGACAGCCTCCGTAAGCCACAGCTACTCGACAAACTATTGCAAGCCCTTGCCTTCCAAGTGGGAAGCGAAGTGTCGACTAACGAGCTTGCTCGTACCCTACAAACCGACAGCAAGACCATCGATAAATACCTCGATTTACTGGAGAAATGCTACGTCATTTTCCGTCTTGGCGGTTTGAGCCGCAACCTCCGTACAGAGTTGAAACGAGCCAAGAAGATATACTTCTACGACAATGGAGTACGCAATGCCGTCATTCAGCAGTTCGCTCCAGTAGCTCTTCGCAACGACATGGGTGCACTATGGGAAAACTTCTTCATTGCCGAGCGAATGAAAAGCAACCACTACAGCGGTCATTACTGCAACAGCTTTTTTTGGCGCACTACGCTACAACAGGAAATTGACCTTATCGAAGAAAGCGACGGAGCCATGACTGCTTTTGAAATGAAGTGGAATCCCTCCAAGAAAGTCCTCTTCTCCAAAAGCTTCATCGAAGCCTACAATGTCAAAGAAACAGTCGTTATATCCCCCGACAACTATTTGGAGTACCTATAAACAAACAGACTCATTCTTCATCATTCCCATACTTGTCCAACATTGCCTTTACCTCTTCTTTCATCTCTACCCGTAAAGATTCAGGCTTTAGCACCTCCACCCTGCTGCCCAATGAGAGTATCTTCTGTTTAAAGTCAAAAGTTGGACGCACTCGAACCGAGAAGACCGAGTATTCCTCATTCCGTCTCAACTCCAGTTGGGAGTGATGCAGCGGGAGCGACCGCAGATAGTTGGCCTGAAAAGCATCCACTTTTATCCAGACACTTTCGACGTTCACGTCATCCCCAAGAATGATGCCATAGCTGTCCTTAAACATCTCCTCCACATCGAAATCGGGGTCTCTCGTGTATGTCTCCTCTTGGATTTCAATGTTACTAATCCTATCCAGCGCAAAGATATGATGCGGCATATCCTCGGTGTACTTGCCGACTACGTACCAGCGACGTTCAAACATCTTCAACGCATGGGGTCGGAAGTTGGTGTAGTGCGTCACATTGTCTCGCCAGTAGGCGCCATAGTCGAACTTCATCATCTGCATCTCCTTCATAGCCTGAAGTATGGCGGGCAGTGGGTCGGTGTGACTCTCTTCTATGGCGATATATTGTGCCAACTCTTGGCTGTCCATCACAATCCGGTTCACGGCAATGGCGTTGAGCATCCACTGACGGAAATAGCCGTTCTTGCCGCTGTCGGCTATACGATAACGGTACACACCTCCCGACACGTAACATTCAATCTCTATTCCGAAAATATCCTTTATCTCCTCGCGGTGACGGTGGAACGTGCGGTCAGAATAAAGGCGACCACCATTAATATCGTCATTGAAATAATAGGCATCGGCAATTTGCTGGAGCGTCAACCCCACATTGCCCGCCTTCATCACGGTGTCGACAAGCCAGATATATTTCTTCAAGGGTGTCATAGGTTGTTCTTGTTGATTAAGTTGACAACTACTTTCACCATCACATCTTTCTCTTCGGGACGGCTCTCGGCAATCATCAGCGTGAGCGCCACAAGGGTGTTGTCGGCAATGCGTTTGCTCCCATCCTCACGGTAGAGGATACGGTTGTTGTTTAGAAACCACAGGAACAGGGTTGCTGCAATGCGTTTGTTGCCGTCGCTAAAAGAGTGGTTCTTGGTGACAAGGTAGAGTAACATGGCGGCCTTCTCCTCGGTGCTTGGATAAAGTTCTATCCCGTCGAACGTCTGATATATCTGCCCGATGGAGCTCTTGAACGAGTCATCCTTCTCGTTACCGAACAGGGCACTCTCGCCAAACCGTTCTTTCAGCGAGAGGATTGCCTGCATGGCGTTGTCGTAGGTCGCTTGAAAACAACCCTCAGCGGTAGTATCGTTGATGGTTAGCCTTTGGTAGTCGTAGCTGTCGAGAGTGTCGAGTGCGTATGTGTAGTCCGTCACCACGTTGAAGAGCGCGTTAGTCTCATCGTTCGAAAGCAACGGCTGGTTCTGTATCGTACGGCCAAGCATCCCCACCAGCTGCCGCAATTCGCCAATCTGCTCTTTGTGTATCCGCTCGTTGACGGCATAACCCTTGACAAGATAATCCTTCAACACACGGTTGGCCCAAATGCGGAACAGTGTGCCTCTTTGGCTTTTCACACGGTAGCCCACAGAAATAATCACATCAAGGTTATAGTATTTGACCATGCGTCTAACGCTACGTTTACCTTCATTTTGAACTGTCAAGTATTCCTTGACAGTTGATTTTTCCTCAAGCTCACATTCCTTGTAAACATTATTTACATGTAAGCTAACATTTTGTTTTGTGGTTTGAAACAGCTCAACCATCTGAGCCTGTGTTAGCCAGACAGTATCTTTATCCATTTTCACTTCCAGGTTGATCGCCCCGTCGGCAGTCTGGTAGATAATTATCTTGTCATTAACGTTCTCCATATTTTCATAACGTCAATTGTGTCATTTTATTGCATAGCAAAAGCTTCATTTCCCCTCTATTACCTCTTGCATATCTTGCACCAAACAACGCAATGTATTCAAGCGTTTGATTTGTCGGGAATACTCATCCTTGTCAAATCACTTCGTCAGTCAAGTATCTAAAACGTGAAATAGCCCTTGCAGCAGTTGGCTTTCTTGTAGTCGAAGCCGTATTGTCGCCATCGACTTCGAAGGCGAGCATAACGCCATCTTCGAGATGCGCAAACATTAAGGCAGCTATTTCAAAGGACTCCCCGGCTTCAAGCAGTTCCGCATCCCCATGGCCATCACCACCTCCCCCGACGAACTCCTCACCCTCCTCGACCGCGTGGCTGAGTACTACGCCTGACTATAATCTTATTGCTCTAACAAATAGCGGATGAATTCGTCCGAGACGTTTTCCATCTCTTTCTTGTCGTAAATATACAACAGCGTAACATTGATTATCTCATCTGTTATTTTATCCACTGAAAAGGTAATCACCCTCATGCCACCACTCTTACCTTTCCCTTTTGAGACAACGGCAAGTCTTACTTTTCTAATCCCCTTCCCCAAATCATCACCCTGGAAAGGATTGTCTTGGATACTTTTAAGAAAAGAAGCATATTCTACTGCCAATGAACGGTACTTCTTGGCATAGCGTTTCATCTGACGGACAAATTCGGGATGAGTGGTAATATTGACCGTCATAACTCCTCCATCAACTCTTCCAACAATTCCTCTGCAGGGCGACCTGCCGGACGGCCTTCGGCCACAGCCTTTTGTACCTCGGCCATACTGCGTTTTATGCTCTTCGCCATGAATTCTGCTGCCTTTAACTCCTCTTCTGGCAAAGTCTTTGCATAAGCCTCCATCTTTTTGCGATACTCTTCGGCCTCTTCCTCGGCACGCAACCTCATCCGGAACGCTTTCCGTACAGCCTTGCTCTGCGACATATACATCGCCCACAGTGCCTCTGCTGGAGAATATTTGTTTCCGATTGACAATGTGTCCATATCCTAATTTTTTTACTTAATAACGCATCAAATGCACAAATATTGTGTCCTACTAAAGAATGAAGCACGGACAATAACTGGCTCATCAAACGTTGTGAATCCCGGCACTCCTTCCCATGCCTTTCTCAGTTCTGTAGGTGAAATGATTTCTTTTTCCATATTCCTGCATTTTTATAAGTCTATTTCAAAATGCAAAAATACAACAATGGTGTGCCACATCATGACACACCTTTATAATATTTGTTTTTTTATTCTGAAATAGCTGGAAAATACTTCTCAGCAACAAAAAGCATACGTTTTTGTTGTTCCTCGGTCAGCGATAGGCCTGTCACCATTGTCATCAAAAAACTCAACATTTCTATACCTCGATTAAGAATAGTATTTCCATTCCATTCACTATTTTGTGCGATTTTGATTTCGCAAAAAGTTCCATTTTTGTATCGTTCACGTTTAGCATTCCAAGAGCCGTTTTGTAGTTCGGAGTTTTTTGCCCCTTTTATTATAGTCAAATTACCCAAAGTATTGATAATTATCTTTTGCGCACGCCAATTCTCGTCATCGGACAGTTCTTTCCCTTTAAGATATTCATCCATTACCTTGCTCCAATTAGTTTGGTATGCTTGTGGTAGAATGTGTTCAATACTAATGTCATAATAATTGTCCCAGCTAACATGCGGCAAATCATTCCCTTGCAAATGTTGTTCGTATTCCATAAGGAAGAATTTTAACCCATTCCATCTATGAAATCCTTTTGCACCACGTTCATATTCGAAAAGCCAGTTAAATTGACCTATCATACCTTCCGCATTGCAGTCTGTATTAATAAACCCTTCCAGTTTATCATTCAATTCATCCAGATTTAATTCTTTGTTATGCAACTCTCTTGCACGCTGTGCGTATGTTCTCTCATCAACCACGTTCATACTGGGAAGGCTGTTTCTAAAAGCTATCTTTAGCAAAAGGTCGATGGACTTGTCTGCCAACTCTCTAGAATCATTCTTTAGCATCAATAGTGTGGCAAGAAGAATGCGCATTTCTTTTGAGTCGTTCAAGATACGAATCTTCCTTATCCTCTCATCTAGGCTATTATATACCTCATACCAATACGGTACAAATTCTGCAATATCAAGAACATAATCCTCAATTTTTTTGTAATCCACAACGGGTTCTCTGCCTGCACTATCTTCAGCACCATAATCCAGTGTATAGTTTTGTGTCCTGTTACAGAACATTTGAAAAACCTTTTCTTCTGCTGCTTGAATGGAAAAAGAAGTTTCTTTGGGTTTTCTTATCAACGTAAGGTGTGCAGACAAGAAATCATCTTCGTCAAGCATTCCCTCGGGATTCTTGCCAAGATAGTCGTATACTTTTCGCCACGCTTCGTTTATGTAGCCCGATAATATTATTTTATCTTCGAATTGACATGAGAGTTTTGCTGTTAGAAATAGTAAACGGTTTTTTAGTTTCTCCAAAATGCTTAAAGGTTTCCCTCGGTTATTCATGGTTTCAAATACGGCTTGCTCTGACACACTATTACTTATATATTTGATATCAAACACAAGTGCAGTTTGGATTCGATGGAGGAGATCTATTTTCTGTTCATCAGATAACATATTTATCTTCTCGCAAAACCATTCCTTTGCTTTCTTCAGATTGTTTGTATAGACATTTACAAACTCAGTTGGGAGGACAACAGTTGTGTCCTCAAATATTCTGTTTAGAAGAAAAGCTCTGTTTTTGTCCTTCTTTCCATAAGAGAACAAATACAAACGGGTGTTTGTGGAGTTTCTGCTTTTGAAAAGAAATGTATTCTGCAGTTCTAACTTTTCTTCTTCATCAGGATATGACTTTATCAACTCGAAAATCATTATTTCTAATGTGGTCAATCGCTGCTGCCCGTCAACTACTGCATAGAAACTATTTCCTTTGTCCTTAAACCATCTCTCCTCTTCTGGGATAATGTGCCTACTGATTTCTTTAAGGCAGATTGTCCCCGTAAAATGAGGTTGGTAATCACCAGTGCTGGTATCCTCGTTTATATCCCAAATGTCCTCCCAAAGATCGTTCCATTGACGTACTCCCCAAGCGTATCCTCTCTGGTGATCAGGGATGCGAAAAGCTTTTGTTGCAAAAACTTGAGCCAGTCTCAAGTCATTAGTTTCATTATTTGCCATATCTGTAAGTATTAGTTTACATTTTTAATACTCTATCTATTAATTCGGCTACTTTCGACATTACTATCTCATCGGATGTGCCATCATCAAATGTTGTGAATCCTGACACTCCGTCCCATGCCTTTCGTGGTTCTGTGGGTGAAATAATTTCTTTTTCCATATTCTTGCATTTTATACGTCTCTTTCAAAATGCAAAAATACAACAAAGGTGTGCCACATCATGACACACCTTTATTTTGTTGGGAATTCTTGTCTCTGCAGTTTTTTTCGTTTGCTTTTGGCATATCGCTAAACTTACCAAATACTATTATTCGGTCAGCAATAGAATTGGCTAGCGTAGGTTTTTCGGTGGGTCAACTGACCTTTACAAACCCTTCAAGTCAGTGCCTCAATCTATATTTGGTACTTTTGTATAGCGTTTCTTGTCCGAGAATCTGCGAAAACTAAATTGTATAGAATATGGTAGGTTGTTTTACTAAACACTTATATTAAATGGGTATTGGAAGGCTATCATTCTTCGAAATCATATATTTAGCCCTTCTAATCCTGCATCTAGAATCATTTTTGCGAACTCTATTCCATTTATTAGACATACACCCTCGGCTTCTGCTAATTTTATAGCGTTATCACTATATTTTTCACATGAAGATATAACCCACATTTGGGTATGATAATCACCATAATTATGATTAGCTTTATAAGCTTTTATTTGTTGAACAGCCCAGTCATCAGTAGTTCCTTCATGTTTCTTCACTTGAACCATAATCGCTGTTTTAATGTTATCAAAATAGCCAACCCGATCCGCATCCCCATCTCCTGTGGCAGATTCATTTTTGCTAGGTTTATAGATTCTCGCACCAAGAGATTTTAAATACCATTCAACAAGATTCTCGAACTTGATATCATTGGTAAGTTTTTCTATTAGACTTAGTAGTTTCGGTGCAGCCTCTTCAACAATCTGTTCTTTCAAATTAATAGGTTTCTTTGATTTAAATGATTCTTTGGCTTTTTCTACAGACTCTCTCAGGTCAGTAATATTAGCATTTGTCTGCCTAATCTTCATCCTTGAGTATAAGTCTTGATCTGCGTATCCTTCACGAGGAATGTTTAGTAAAATAGGAGTTACTTTCCTATAGAATCCAAGGTCCACATACCCCCCAACTGAATTATGGAAATACCCATCCTCGTGCAGTTGAGCTAAATTTCCATTCCAGTTTTTTAGCAATGAAGGGTCTATTGATTGATTCGTCAAAATCACATCATCAGCTATCTTAAATAGGCTGAACTCATTCCATGTGGGGACAAGCACGATATCGTCTTTATGCATTTCATTAATAAAACGAAACAGATTCCATCTATTTCGAGGTAATCCATATCCTTCGTTTTGCATTACCTCATCTAAATATTCCGTTCCGCGTTCCTTAATTTTTTTCACAAACACATCCTCAGAAAAATCGCTCCATCCAATAGATAAATAACGGTTATTGAACAATAGTGGATGAGCAAACTCCAATGCTCCATCACCCCCTGTAATTCTGTGTAGCCAATAATTCATAATGATAAAAAAATAAGTTGCTTATATTTGTAGATTATTATATTTATGTTTTAAGACTCTTGATTAATTGTGACATATTTTTAGTATGTATTGTGGTCTTTTATCCTAATTCATTATTCATAAATCACGCTGCAAAGATACGCATTTTTTTCGAAATAGAAGCATGTTTTTTGTCGAACCATAGAAGAGGGATTACCGAATGGTCGATATTGTTATCTGGCGAATCCAATCCTTTTGGCTGAAGTGTTGTTAATCCTTTCCGCGTCGCAGTGCGGCATTAGGTTGCTGGCAGTGGGGACGGCGTTGCCATGCAGGATGGCATCAATGGCGTAGTGGCGGGCGATATTCTCTATCTGTCCACCACTGAAGTCGTAGCGTTCGGCAAGTAGGGTGGCATCAGCATCACTGAGGTTGGGCAGCAGCTCACGCCAGATGGCGGTGCGGGCTTCCACTGTGGGTTTGTCGAAGCGTATCTTATAGAGGAAACGCCGCTCGAAGGCATTGTCCATATTCTGTGCTAGATTGGTGGTGGCAATCAGGATGCCGTCGAGGGTCTCCATCTCCTGTAGGATGATGTTCTGAAGCGAGTTCTCCATCTTGTCCACAGCACGTTCCGCACCCTCCTGTCGCTTGCCGATGATGGCATCCGCCTCGTTGAAGAGGAGGATAGGCACAAGGGCACTCTCTTTGACACGCTGGCGGTAGGTGTCGAAAAGTGCCTTAACGTTCTTCTCACTCTCACCGACCCACTTGCTCTTCATCTCGGAGATGTCAACCTGCATGATGTCGCGACCTGTGCGATGTGCCAACTGCATCACCGTCTCGGTCTTACCTGTGCCAGGAGCCCCATAGAAGAGACAGGTGAGTCCACAACGGAAACCCTGCTCTTGCAGACGAGAATGGATTTCGCTGTAGTTCTTCTCCTCAAGCAGACGGGCAAGGTCGTCAATGCGATGGCTGATTTCGTCGGAGTAGAACAAGGTACGGGGCTTGATGTCAGAGGCATTAATCATATTGCGCAACGTCCTCTTCCCTTCGAGTGAGGGAAGTTGCAACTCGTCAAGCAAGTCTCGCTTCGCCTTCATTGTAAGCCTATAATGCTCCTTGTCCCCCATCCCATCGTCGTTGCTATATTCTATTAAACCCAATCGTTGAAGAAGGTTGACACCCTGCTCCAATTCCGTCCTTATCATACGCATATCCTTCTTGCTATACATACAATCAATATCATGAAAGCCAATACAATCATCGTTGTTGTTCACAAACAGATGACAGAACGTGATAAGCAGAACAAATTCTTTGTCATATATTTCGGGGATGAGTTTCTGCACCTTTTGTACGAACAACAGTTGCTGGTTATGATAAAACAGCATCTTGAAACGTTCTACGGCCGCAGCAATATCCATCTCATCATCTTCCACTCTGTCAACAATGTCTGCAAACTCATTGAACAACTCATGGCAGGTAAGCCCGGAACAATCCTTGGGCGTGTAGGGCTTATTCACTTTGAAAGCTTCTACCACATCAATAGGCACCCGGTAGGAAACAGAACTCGACGAACGGCTACGAACAATCAAACCTCGCCGCACCAACTCGTCAATATCATTCATATATCGGATTATCCGCGTAGTACGGCAGCCCGTATATCTTGCGATGTCGCTTGCCTCGATTCTTGAGGCATCACTTTGGTCAAGAAACAACGCCATCATCACGCTCTGCTCTTTTGTGAGGCTGAGCTTGTCCGACAGATGCTTAATAAAACGCGCTGCCTTGCAATAAAACTCTGGTGACAACTGCGAATCCTTCGCCAATTCTACGATGTTCTCGACTGCCGAAAGTAAATCTAACTTTCTTTTCCCTTGTGTTTTACTTGCTGTTTCCATATCAATAATCTTTTTATATCCGACTGCAAAAATACGGCAATGGTATGCCATTTCGTGACATACCTTTACCTATAGTTTTTTTTGATGTTCTTCCCCAAAATAGATATGTGAAACTTTATATGTATATCTGCACCATGGAATGCGCTACAGCGCTACAGTGCTACAGTTAGAGTTCGGGTGTCCATTTTTAAATGAAATTATATTTATATATTTATATATCAAATATATAGATATATAATTGTGGTTTTTTGATAGCTGTAAAACGAACTGTAGCAACTGTAGCGCTGTAGCAGATTGTTTCGTTGAGTCGCATATAAGGGGATTTCTATTTATTACTTTTGAACACGAATTTAACGAATCTATCGAATTTATAATTAGATTATTCAAGCATGTGAACGAATAAAACGAATTTATAGAAGCTCCCATAATAGATATATTATTGGGGGGATAAGCGTAAAACGAACTGTAGCAACTGTAACACTGTAGCAGACCTACGCCTTTGTTGGAAGAACACCAATATGGAACCTGTCTCAATTCTTGACGACAAATTCTCGCTGTTCGCCGTCGATGTTGAATTGGAGGGTGGCGCCGTCGGGGCGGACGTCGATGGTGACGGGAGCACCCATCACTAGGGGCAGGTTCACCTTGCCGTGACCTCCGGGGAAGCCGCAGAGCAGCGGGATTTTGTATTTCTCGATATAGGGGCGGAGCATCTCCTCAACGCTCCCGTACGAGAACTCCCGCTCGCACTCGGTGAAAGTGCCCAGCACTACGCCTTTGCAGCGGTCGAGTACACCGTTCATCATGAGGATGTTGAATTGGCGGTCGATATTGTGCATACCCTCTTCCACCTCTTCGATAAAGAGGATAAGGTCGCGTCCCCGGGTGGCATCGGCTTGTGTGCCAAGATTGGGCGTGATGGTGCACAAATTGCCTCCCACCAATATGCCGCTGGCGCATCCCTCGATGTTTTGCGGGTGTGGCGGCACCTCGTAGCGTGGCACACAGCCCATTAGCAAATCGCGCATCAACGTGCTGCTCGTGTCTTTGGCTTTGGTAGCCAGGAACATGCTCATCGTGCCGTGTACGCTCATCACCCCAGCACGGGCGAGCAGGCCATGTAGTGTGGTGACATCGCTGAAACCCACCAACCACTTGGGATTTGCCCTCCATTCGGCAAGCGGGATCTGGTCGATATAATGTATTGTGCCATAGCCACCACGGTTGCAGATAATCGCCTTGATGGTGGTGTCGGACAACGCCCAGCGGAGGTCGCTCACACGTTCCTCCACCGTGCCGGCATATCTGCCCGCATGCACCTTGCCCACATTAGGCGCAATGACAGGCACCAAGCCCCACTCGCGCAACACTTCGGCGGCTTTCTCCACCTCCTTCATGCTTTTGAAATACGAGGGCGAAACAAGTGCCACGCGGTCTCCCGCCTTGAGATAGGGAGGCTTCACGCAACGGAGCGTTACGGCCTTTTTGTCAGGTCCGTCGGGAACAGTGGTGTTGGATGCCGCAACCCCGAAGGCCGCTGCAATCATCAAAAGAGCCAAGATGTATCGTTTCATTGTGGGTGATTAAGGGTTAAACGCAAATGACTGATTTGGGATAAATCAGCTGCAAATTTTCACAAAATCCTTGAAATACACACAGAGAAACCGTAAATAATATCTTTAGTGCTAATAATCATGTGTTTACTTATGGCGTTTTCATTATTGCTATGTTAACATTCGTATTTTTCGGGATAGAGAAAAACTTTTTTCCCAGCCTTTAATAATCAACTTTTGCTATGTTTCTATGTTTTGGCTCTTTTTTAGAGGGGAATATGGTTTGGTATAGAAAATAACCTATTATCTAAAAAGTGAAGTTTTAGTGGCTCCATAATGGCTTCGCTTCTTATTCTATTGTTATACCTTAGTTATACCTTAGTTATTCTATTATATATAGTAAAACTAAGGTATAACTAAGGTAAAACTAAGGTATGAAGATAGAAGTGAGAGGGGCAATTTAGAAAGTAAAAAGTGGGGTTGAGTGCCTTTGGGACAGGAGGCTGTTGCAGCCGCTTAGGCCTGTGGGGGCGTGGAGGATTGCCGGATGGATTGTGATTGCCTTGTGATGGGTGAGAAGTTTTTTTTCGTATATTGCTTTTTTTTCGTATCTTTGCTTGTTTATAATGTGTGCCATAGGTACACCAAATTGTTTATTGTCAGAAAAATAAAAAAATATATAATAATAAATACGCTAATGAAAATGAAGAAGTTCATTGCCCTATTTGCGATTTTGGCGATGTTGTCGCCTTTTGGAGCCTGCCCACAGGCTAACGCCCAAAGCAAGAAAAAGGATAAGACCGAAAAGAAGGCTAAGAAGGACAAGAAGGCTAAGAAGGAAGAGAAGAAAGGTAAGGCCAAGAGTAAGAAAGAGGCGGCTGCGGAAGCGGCGGCAGCAAAGGCCGAGGCCGAGAAGGCAGCCAAGGAGGCAGCCGAGGCTCGCACGCTGGTGCTGGCATCGATGGATACGTTGCTGCGCGCCAACACCGACACGCTGATGAAGCATATACGCACCCTCTCGTCGTCGCAGTATGAGGGGCGTATGGCTGGCTCGAAGGCCTATCTGGAGGCTGCCGAGTATTGCGCCGATGTGCTGGCAACGTATGGTGTGAAGCCTTTCGACGGAGAATGGGGCCAGTATTTCCAAGTGGAATACAACGAGATAGAGAATTGTAATTTCGACACATACGTGAACGACAACGACACACGCACCCGCTATGTGCTGGGTCGCGACTATGTCTGCTCAAGCATGACGGGACGCGGCTACACGAATGCGCCTGTGGTGTTCTGCGGTTGGGGCATCGACAATCTTGCCTTCAACGAGTATGCCAAAGTGGATGTGCAGGGCAAGATAGTGCTCTGCCTGTCGGGTGTGCCGGAGTTTTTGCCGGGCAATGTCGCCAGCCGCTACACCACCCTGCGGCAAAAGGCCGAGGTGGCCATAAAGCATGGTGCTGTGGGTCTGGTGTGTATCAACATGTCGGAGAGCTGCCGTCCCTATGAGGTGCAGCACCACGCCTATTGTGGCGAGGGTGCACATCAGGCCACCTTCCCCGTGGTGCAGCCCACCCGCGACATGGGCGAGGCTCTGCTTGCCAACGAGCAGATGACGCTCGACTCGGTGTACGACGCGCTGCAGAACAATATGACCCCGCAGTCGTTCCACCTACGTAAGAAATTTGAAATTAACATCAACGCCCACTATCACCCCAAGGCCACTACCGCCAATGTGGTGGGAGTGCTGCCCGGTGTGGACGAGAAGATGAAGCACGAGTATATCGTGGTGGGTGCGCACTTGGACCATGTGGGCATTCAGGGCAGCACCTGCCTGTTCCCCGGTGCCGACGACAACGCCAGCGGTGTGGCCGCGGTGCTGGAATGTGCACGTCTGCTGACCACCTATGCGCCCGCCGAGATTGAGTACAACAAGCGCTCTATCGTGTTTGTGCTGTTCTCGGGTGGTGAATTGGAGCAGCTGGGCTCGAGCATCTTCGTGTCGAACTTCCCCAAGCTGAAGAATGTGGAGTGCTTTATCAATGCAGAGTGCATTGGCTCGGGCGACAGTATCAATGTGCTTGGCAACAAGCGTTTCCCCCAGTTGTGGAACATCGCTTCGCGCAACGACTCGATTTCCACCAAGTCGCTGCTGAGAGGCTACCGCACGATGCCTCGCGGCGATGCGGCACCTTTTGCACAGATTGGTATCCCCTCGATTGTGTTTACCAACCACATGGGTGGCAACTACGACCATGTGCCGAGCGACATCTCGGAGAATATCAACCGCGACATCCTGACCAAGCGCGCCAGCCTGATGGCAGAGGTGATTTATGAGTTGTCGCTGGGCGACTACCAAGGACGTTCGTTCCGCTCGAAACGATTTAAGTTTGAAGAATAACCTGAAAATTAATGATTAAGAATTAGAAATTAAAAGCTGCCAATTTGTCTTCCCCCTGTTTGATTTCTAATTTTAAATTTTTAATTTAGAGAAATGTTCACACTATTCAAGAAAGAACTATCCAGCTTCTTCTCCTCACTGATAGGCTACCTGACCATCATCGTATTCCTCATACTCACAGGACTGATGCTGTGGGTGTTTAAGTCGGACTTCAATATCCTTGATTACGGCTTTGCCGGCATGGATGGGCTGTTTGTGGTGGGGCCGTTCCTATACTTGTTCCTCATTCCGGCTATTACGATGCGTATGTTTGCCGAAGAGAAGAAGAACGGCACTATGGAGCTGCTGCTTACCAAGCCGCTGAGCGAGATGAAACTGATATGGGCAAAGTTCCTTGCGGGCTTTGTGCTGGTGTTTATCTCGCTGCTGCCGACGTTGGTGTGCTACTTCAGTGTGGTGGCATTGGGCGACCCTGTGGGCAATATCGACACAGGCAGTGTGGTGGGCTCGTATATCGGCATGCTGATGTTGGGTGCGGCATTTGTTGCTATCGGATTGTTTGCCAGCTCGATTACCAACAACCAGATAGTTGCTTTTATCCTGGCTGCACTGATGAGTGCATTTATGCACTTGGGCTTTGAAGCGATATTCCGCATGGGCTTTTTGGGCAATGCCGACCTGTTTGTCCGCTCGTTGGGCATGAGCTACCATTACGAGTCGATCAGTCGTGGTGTGATAGACAGCCGCGACGTGATATACTTTGCCAGCGTGGTGGCCTTGTTTATGATGGCAACCCGTATCGTGTTGCAGAGCCGCAAATGGCACGGCTGGCGCAACAAGAAAGACCAGCGGCGTAGTCATTGGATTGAGCTGGGTGCGGGGGTACTGATTGTCATATTCGTGAACGTGATAGGCTACTACGTGTTTGGCCGCCTCGACCTGACTTCGGAGAAACGCTATACGCTGTCGAAGTCGACAAAGAATCTGTTGAAGAAGATTGACGAGCCGGTGCTGTATCGCGTGTATCTGGAAGGGGAGTTCCCCGCCGACTTCAAGCGTTTGCAGAACGAGACCAAGGAGATGCTCAACCAGTTCCGCGCCTACAACAAGAATGTGCAGTACGAGTTTGTCAACCCCAATAATTTCGACAACCAACAAGAGCGGCAGGTCTTTTACCAGAAGTTGGCACAAAAAGGCATACAGCCCACGCAGATACAGGTGAGTACGGGCAATGGGGTGACCACGCAGGTGCTGATACCCGCTGCCGACGTTATCTACAAAGGCAACGAGACCTCCATACAACTGCTGCAAAGCCAGAAGTATGTAGACCAGACGCAGCTGCTGAACAACTCGATACAGAGTTTGGAGTATGTGCTGTCGAATGCCATACGTGCTTTGTCGCAGGGGCAGAAGCCTTCGGTGGCCTTTATGCGCGGACACGGAGAACTGCCGCTGCCTAACATGTCGGATATGATAGGCTCGCTGTATGAGTATTACAATCTGGACACTGTGCGCATGGATGAGAATATCAACTCGCTCACCGCACGAGTGGCAGACCCCAAAGATTCGACAACCTATCGTTTTCGAAACAAGTACGACCTCATCATTATAGCCAAACCTACAACCCCGTTTAGCGATAGAGACCTTTATATCCTTGACCAATATGTGATGTATGGGGGCAAGCTGTTGTGGTTGGTCGACCCGCTGGATGCCGACCTCGACAGTCTGGCTCATGCAGGACAGGCGGTGGCGACACGTCTCCCCCTTAACATCGACGAGATGCTGTTCACCTACGGGGCACGTATCAATCCCGACGTTATCATGGACATACGTTGCAGGCCTATACCTATGACGGTGGGTATGGTAGGCGAGAAGCCGCAGATACAGTTCCAGCCGTGGATGTATTTCCCCGAGATTGTGCCGCTGTCGTCGCACCCGATAGTGAGGAACCTCGACTTGATAAAGACCGACTTTGTCAGCAGTATAGACCTTATCGACAACGATATTGAGAAAACGGTGCTGCTTGCCACATCGGAGTTCGCCCGAGTGAAGAACGCACCGGCAATCTATGATTTGAACGAAGCCAAGATAGAGCCGGACAGAAGGCTGTATAACCGTCAGAACATTCCCGTTGCTGTGCTGCTGAGAGGAAACTTTAAGTCGGTGTTCCGCAACAGGCTTACGCCCGACTTTATGGAGCTTCCCGCAATGGGTTACAAAGAGGTGGGCGACAGTACTGCCATGATAGTTATGTCCGACGGCGATATTATCAAGAACCGCTTCAACTTTAACGACGGCACGGGTTATCCACTTGGGTATGACTTCTATACCGAGACCATGTATGCCAACAAGGAGTTGTTGCTCAATTGTATTGACTATCTGGTAGGGGAGGAGGGTTCCATAGCCAGCCGCTCGCGTGATATCAAGATTCGCAAACTGAATGTAATGAAGATTAAAGAGGATGGGACGCAATACAAGCTACTCAATATATTGCTGCCTTCTGGCATTATCATTCTGGCCGGAATAGTCATCCTTATCATACGTCGCAAACAATACGTTAGAAAATGAAGAAAAAGAATATAATTATTATTGCCGTTGTTGCAGTCATAGGCATCGTTGCCCTTTTGGTGGCGCGACATGGGGCAAAACCTGCCACATTCGACCAAGACTTCCATGTGGAAGACATTGATGCCGTGACCAAGATATATATGGCAGACAAACAAGACAATCAGGTGTTGCTGCAGCGTGTGGCGGACAGCACGAGCGACACGATGTGGACGGTGGATGGTATCTATCCCGCCAGCCAGCCGATGATAGACATGCTGCTGGAGACTTTGCACGATATGCGTATCCGTCAGCAGGTGAACAAGAATGCGGTGCCACAAGTAGTGAAACTTCTTTCGGCACGTGCCATCAAGGTGGAGGTGTATCAAAGGAAGTATTTCATCAATTGGTTTGGTGGTAAACTGAAACTCTTCCCCCACGAAAAATTAACGGTGACATATTATGTGGGTCATGAAACACAGGATATGATGGCCTGCCACATGTTCCGCCAAGGCGATAAGGAGCCCTATATCATCCATATACCAGGCTTCCGCGGATACCTTACCCCAAGGTTTGTCACCGACCCGATGTCGTGGCGTAGCCACAATATAGTACATTGGGATATTCGCCAACTGCAACGGGTTGAACTGGAGATACCTGCCAATCCTGAAGAATCGTTTGCTGTGGAACGTCAAGGCGATGGCTTTGCCTTTGTGCTGACAAAAACCAATACCCCTGTTGCAAACTTCGACACAGCACGTGTGGCTCAGATGCTGTCGTGTTTTGCCAACCTGAACTTCGACGAGTTTGCCAGCCGTGTGCCTAACAGCAACATGGACACCTCGTTCAGCGCCGGTCCCCGCACTATTTTGCGCGTCACCAACACGGAGGGTACTACCCGCGAGTTGAAGACCTATCTTAAATACAACAACCCTGCCGACACGTTGGCGATGCCAGAAAGCGACATGTATGAGATGTTTGACCTCAACCGCTTGTATGCCACCATTGATGATAAGGACACAGTGCTTATTCAGTACTTCGTGTTCGACAACATCCTCCAACCTGCCAGTTTCTTCTTAGGTCAACAAAGGAGTCCTTTCGCAAAGGAATAATATATGAAGCCGCTGATACTCATAACAAATGATGACGGGGTCACTTCACGAGGCCTACAGCACCTTGTTGCAATAGCGCAAGAGTATGGTGAGGTGGTGGTGATGGCTCCCGACCATAACGCATCGGGTGTCAGCACTTCGATTACTTGCACGCGGCCATTGCGGGTGAACACTGTGAGTCAGGGTGAAGGTGTGTCAATCTATTCGTGCGACGGAACCCCTGCCGACTGCGTGAAAATGGGTTTGGAGCATTTCTGTCCGCGACAGCCCGACTTGGTGCTTTCAGGCATCAACTATGGCAGCAATGCCTCTATCAACATCATTTATAGCGGCACTATCGGAGCTGTGTTGGAAGCCTGTCTTAACGGCTGTCAGGCCATCGGTTTCTCGTTGCTGAACCACAATCCTGCTGCCGACTTCGACGCATGTACTCATACAATTCGCCACATATTAGAGCATGTGCTGGCAAATCCGCTGCCCGACTTCACGGCATTGAATGTCAATATTCCACGCTTGCCTGCCGAACAAATCAAAGGCATCCGTGTATGCCGACAGGCTAGGGCAGCATGGAAAGACGGGCTGGAAAAACGTACCGACCCGATAGGGAGACCTTATTGGTGGATGACTGGCAAGTTTGTATGTGAGAATCCTCCGATTGATAGCGACGAGCATCTTCTCGCAGAAGGCTATGTAACTGTCGTTCCGATACGTCCCGACCTTACGGCTTTGCATCATTTAGAAACAATCAAAAGCATCGAAATATGAAGAAATTGCTGCATAAAGATAGTATTGCACTTGGTGTGGTTGCCACACTCCTTTCCGAACTGCTTTGTGCTCTGTTGGTTCTGGTTGTCATTATAATACTGCAGGTTCCTATTGCGGAGGGGGCCAGATGGTTTGCGATTGCTTTTGTACCGCCACTTTTGTTGCTGCGGTATTATGCTAAGATACTGGAATATCCCATGACCCTCAAGGCGGTCATCACCACATTCTTTGTCACCTTTGTTATATTCATGTGGATAATAATGAAGTATAGATATATTTCATTTTAAAGATATGAGATACTACATCATTGCAGGCGAGGCTTCGGGCGACCTACACGGTGCCAATCTGATGCGGGCGTTGCAGCGTCATGATGCAGACGCGCAATTCCGCTACTGGGGTGGCGACGCTATGCAAGATGTGGCAGGAGAGCCTGTGCGACACATTCGCGACTTGGCTATAATGGGATTCGTGGAAGTGGTGATGCATCTGCACACGGTGTTGGGAAACATCCGTTTCTGCAAACAAGACATACTGCAATATCTGCCTGACGTTCTGGTGACCATTGATTATCCTGGATTCAACCTCAAAATGGCGAAATTTGCGCACCAGCATGGTATCAAGACTGTCCATTATATCTCCCCGCAGCTATGGGCTTGGAAGAAGGGGCGCATCAAAGGCATGCGCAAATGTCTCGACAAGTTGTGTTTTATTCTGCCCTTTGAGCAGGATTTCTACGCCCACAACGACTTCCCACAAGCGGTATATGTAGGACATCCCCTGCTTGATGCAGTAGCACAATATCGCGAAGATACGGCTCAGGCACTCGAGTATGGAAAGCCTATCGTAGCATTACTGCCAGGCAGCCGCCGACAGGAAATCAAACGGGTGCTACCCACGATGCTCACATTGGCCGACAGACATCCCGAATATCAGTATGTGGTGGCTGGAATGTCGCTGCTAGAAGATAATTTCTACCACGAATTGATTGGCAGTCGAGACAACGTTGCCATTCTAAGAGATCAGACTTACCGACTATTGAGCAATGCGTACGCGGCTATTGTGTGCTCAGGCACAGCTACGTTGGAAACGGCCTTGTTTAATGTGCCTCAGGTGGTGTGCTATCGGGCCAATGCCATCTCGGTGGCGATAGCAAGGCGGCTGATTGGCACGAGAATCAAATATATCTCCCTGGTCAACCTTATCGCCGATAGGCCGATTGTGACAGAATTGATTCAAGACGATATGAACGTTGCCAAACTGGAAAGCGAGTTTTCGAATATTACTATCAATGCGGACTCTAGGCAGCGGATGCTTGATGAATATGCCTATCTCCACACCCTTTTGGGCAGTGCCGGTGCTTCCGACCGTGCTGCGCAAGAGATAATAAATGAACTGACTTGAAGAAGATACTGCTCATAATCTGCTTACTGTTACTTGGCTCTGTGGTTCGTGCCGACCGAGTGAAGGTACGGCTGTTTTCAAACAATAGTATCGACCAGATTGCTATCTCGTTCGACCTGGGTACGTATAATATCTATGCCGATGACACTATCCTTATTGAACCTGAGATAGGTGTGGGTAAATCTATCGAGTTGACCCCTGCGGGACAAAAAGTACATATCACCATTGATGGCTATAATTACGGTAATCATAATACCATCCATTTCACTGCCAACGATACTGCCTGCATCCTATGCTTGAACCCCCGCAATATCAAGCATCGGACATACGAGGGCGACCTTCATGTCAAAGTTAACAAGGGAGGTAAGCTACTTTTAATAAACGACGTTGATTTTGAGACATACATCGCGGGTGTGGTTCAATCAGAAATCTATGGCGACGACCCCGACATTTTCCGTGTCCAAGCTATTATTTCCCGCACTTGGGCAATGAAAAACATCAATAAGCACAAGTCGGAAGGCTATAATTTTTGCGACCAAGTGCATTGTCAGGCCTATCTCAACCGTTGTGTGCGCCCTGATATCATGTTGGGCACCATGCTTAGCAGCGGTATGACCATCGTGGATGATGAAGGCAACCTTATTGACGCACCCTTCCACTCCAATAGCGGTGGGCAAACCGCCAATTCCGAGGATGTATGGCGTTCGGCTTTGCCTTACCTTCGTTCGGTCCCTGACACTTTCTCTTACCACATGCGGCAAAGCGAATGGGTTAAAGTCGTTGATAAAGATAAATGGCTGAACTACTTTGCCAACAAACATAAGGTGGACATTCATAACGACAGCCTTCGCAACGAACTCCTTACCTTTAGCCAGTCGGAAAGAAAGTCGCGCATTTGTGGCGTCCCTCTGACTCGTGTTCGTTCCGACTTCCAACTTAAATCAACCTTCTTTTCCGTTATTTACGACACAGTTTCGAACCGCCTTACATTATCGGGTCATGGTTTTGGTCATGGAGTGGGGCTGAGTCAGGAGGGAACCATACGCATGGTTAATCTCGGTATCGGATACGACAGTATTATCCATCACTATTATACGGGGTCACACATCCGCCACAATGACGCTTATCCTCATTCTTACGTCGAAAACTACATCCAACAGATATCCCAAATCATCGAGGAAGACAAACAGAAAAACACTCAAACCAAGTCGAAAAAGGAAGACTGGCTGGGACGACTGTTCCGAGTACGTGACCGTGAAGAACGTGAAGAAGTGTACGACCCCTTCGCCGATGAATTGGAGACTGATTGGAAATACGATTGGTAAACATTATTGATAAAATACATATTACAATGAAGACAAAAATACTTTTATTCCTCACACTCGGCCTCCTTATGGGAGCCAATGTACAGGCACAACAAATAGAATGGAAGACCATCGAACAGGCTGCCAAGACCGACACGAAGGGCAATACAAAGCTCTATTTCGTCGATTTCTATACCTCATGGTGCGGATGGTGCAAGAAGATGGATCGCGAAACATTTACCGACCCAACCGTGGCACTTATCCTAAACAAGTACTACATCCCTGTGAAGTTCAACGCTGAGGGTAACTCTGAATTCACATGGCATGGAAGCAAGTATAACAACGTCGCTGCCGCACCAGGCAACCGACCGAGTTCTCATTCCTTTGCCAAAAAGGTTTTGGGTGCCAAGATGGGATTTCCCTCGTTTGGAGTGTTCAAGACTGACCAGTCTCAGCTCACCGTCCTACAGGGCTACCAATCTGCCAACGACCTCGTGGTTGTGCTTTGGTATTTTGCTTCGGGCGATAATAAGCGATACTCTTTCGAAAAATATCAGCAGATATTTGATAAGGAGATACGCCCCACGATGAACGCTAAACTTGCTGGCGAATAACTTCTTAATCGACCAACCTAAAACAAATATACCATGGGCCTATTCAGTAGAAAAGAAAAGAAGGAGACCCTTGACCAAGGTCTCTCCAAGACCAAAGAAAGCTTCTTTGCCAAGCTCTCCAAGAGTATCTTGGGTAAATCGACCGTCGACGACAGTGTTCTCGATAACCTTGAAGAGACACTTATCACTTCTGATGTTGGGGTAGAGACTACCTTGAAGATTATCGACAAGCTTCAAGAACGTATCAAACGTGACAAATACATTAGCACAAACGAGCTCAATTCCATCCTGCGGGCTGAGATTGCTACGCTGCTTAAAAAGCACGATGGAGTCTTCCCAGAGGATTTCGACGCCCCCTTGCCTCATAAACCATACGTGGTGCTTGTAGTCGGTGTCAACGGGGTGGGGAAGACCACTACCATCGCCAAGCTGGCTTATCAATATAAACAAGCCGGAAAGAAGGTGATGCTCGGTGCCGCCGACACCTTCCGTGCCGCAGCCGTTGAGCAGCTACAACTTTGGGCTGACCGAGTGGGTGTTCCCATTGTGCAGCAGGGCATGAATGCGGACCCGGCTTCGGTGGCTTACGATACGCTCCAGTCTGCCCTTTCCAAAGATATGGACGTGGTGCTTATTGACACTGCTGGTCGTCTCCACAACAAGATTGGGTTGATGAACGAGCTGGGCAAGATAAAAAAAGTGATGCAAAAACTTATGCCTGATGCACCTCACGAAATACTTCTCGTACTTGATGCTAGCACTGGGCAGAACGCCATAGAGCAGGCCAAGCAATTCACCGCAGCTACCGATGTCAATGCCTTAGCACTTACTAAACTAGACGGTACGGCCAAAGGCGGTGTCATCATCGGCATTAGCGACCAGTTCAAAATACCTGTTCGCTATATTGGCCTTGGCGAGAAAATGACCGACCTGCAAGTGTTCAATGCCGACGAGTTTGTCGACAGTTTGTTTGAAAAATAACATTTTACCATTGAAAATCAATATTATCACCCTTGGGTGTAGCAAAAACACTGTTGATTCGGAGAACGTAGCCGGGCACTTCACTAAGGCTGGCCACACCATCTATTTCGACCGTGATAAGAACGATTGCGACACCGTCATCGTCAACACCTGTGGCTTTATTGGCGATGCTAAAGAGGAGTCCATAAACGTGCTGCTTGAGCAGATTCAAGCCAAGAAGTACTTCAACCAGCGTCATGCTCGCGATGGTCGTCGTCGCAAACTTATAGCCGTAGGCTGCCTTGTAGAGCGTTACCGTGATCAATTGATTGCCGAGATGCCTGAAGTTGATGCGTGGTACGGTGTGCATGAATGGGACAAACTCACCAATTCCGACAACTCCTTTGCACAACTGCGGCAAACTAGTACCCCCACCCACTACGCCTATCTCAAAATCGCCGAAGGCTGCAACCGAAGTTGCTCCTATTGTGCTATTCCCCTAATTCGTGGCAAGCATGTGTCACGTCCCATCGACGAACTTGTTGAAGAAGCTAAGGCCCTCGTGGCGGACGGGGCAAAGGAAATCATCGTCATTTCGCAGGACACCACCTACTATGGTCTCGACCTCTATGGCAAACGTCGTCTGGGCGACCTTCTTGAACGTCTTGCCACCGAAAGCGGCGCCTCGTGGATACGCCTCCACTACACTTATCCAACCTCTTTCCCTGTCGATGCTATTGATGTTATCCGTCGTTACGACAACATCTGCAATTACATTGACATCCCTCTCCAACACATCAACAGCCGAATTTTGTCCTCTATGCAGCGAGGTATCGACCGTGAGGGCACTCTCAGCCTTCTCAATACCTTCCGCGCGCAACTCCCCGACGTATGCATCCGCACTACCCTCATCGTAGGCTACCCCGGCGAAACCGAAGCCGAGTTTGAGGAACTCAAACAATTTGTTCGCGAGGCGCGGTTCGACCGCATGGGCTGTTTTGCCTACTCACCCGAAGAAGGAACACCCGCAGAAAAGCTCCTCGACACTGTCAGCGAAGAGGAAAAACAGCGCCGTGTCAGCGAACTCATGGCCATCCAAGAGCAGATATCCCTAGCCAAAAACCAAGCCCGTGTAGGCCATAACTACCGTGTTATTATCGATCGTCATGAAGGTTCCCATTACGTCGGTCGCACCGAATACGACAGCCCCGACATAGATGATGAGATTCTTATCCCCGATACCGCACCGCTTCGCGTAGGCGAGTTCTATCAAGCCCGCATTACACAGGCTCTCGAGAACGACCTTTTTGCCGAATTAGTGGCAGTATAGCGGACGGCATCCAATATAAAAGTAGCCCGCACATTCTTTTGGAATGGGCGGGCTTATTGTTCCACAAAAAGAACTTTTGGCTTATGCCTCAGTATTCTTTTCGATGGCAAGTTTACCTCTGTAATATCCGCATTCGGGACATACGTGGTGGTACATTACAGGAGCGCCGCAATTGCTGCACGTAGTGAGCTGGGCTTTCTCCAAACTGTCGTGTGTTCTGCGTTTCGCTGTGCGAGTCTGCGAGAATCTGTGTTTTGGATGTGGCATAATTATTATTTTTTTATTTGTTTATTTATCTAATAATTGTTTTAATGCGTCCCAGCGTGGATCGCTCTCACCCTCACCCAACTCTCTCACATCATCCTCACCCTCTCGCTCCGTTGCTTCATCCGTAAGGAACTGAAGCATCTCTGGGTCGCATTCGCCCTCCGGGTGGACATGTTGTATGGGCATACGCACTGCCACATACTCATACATCCATTGGGCAAGGTCTATTTGGTACGCGCTCTCGGGAAGATAAACCACATTCTCGTCATCACTCGTCTCAGTGTCGCTGAATTTCACACACAGATGCTCCTCACCCTCCAACGGCACGCTCATCTCTCCCAAACAACGGTCGCATGTGGTTTTCACCTCTCCTTTGAATAAAAAAGTGAACATCAACATGCGCTCGTGACGCTCCAAAGTCACCTCAAAATCGACTTTTCCTTCCCTCAAATCTTCATTTTCGTACCCCTCAAAGAAGGTGTTGTCCAACACATAACTATACTCGTATTTACCTGTACTTAAACCACTAAACTGGACAACTGTATCGACTTTTGGTCTCATTTCTGCACTCTTATTGAGTTTGCAAAATTACAACTTTTTTTTTAAATGGCAAAAAAAAAGTCGTTTGTCATAAAAAAACTTTGCCGTCGTGGGGGCGGCAAAGTTTATTAATGGATACAAAAACAAGTATTCTGTGCCTATTTTCTGGAGGCCAACAGCAGCTCCATCATCTTAATGGCGCTCTCGCTGATGACAGTGCCAGGACCAAAGATGCAGGCGGCTCCCGATTGGAAGAGGAAATCATAGTCCTGCGGCGGAATGACACCTCCCACGACAACCATGATGTCCTCACGGCCGAGTTTCTTTAGCTCTTCGATTACTTGGGGAACCAAAGTCTTGTGACCTGCGGCCAGTGAGCTTACACCCAAAATGTGGACATCGTTTTCCACGGCCTGTTTGGCCGCTTCGGCAGGAGTTTGGAACAGCGGGCCCATATCTACGTCGAAACCTAGGTCGGCATAGCCTGTGGCAACCACCTTGGCTCCGCGGTCGTGACCATCCTGACCCATCTTTGCCACCATGATGCGGGGGCGACGACCTTCCAACTTGGCAAACTCGTCAGTCAGTGACTGTGCCTTCTTGAAACTGTCGCTATCTTTTGTCTGAGTACTATACACGTTGCTGATAAGGTTGATTTTTGCTTTATAACGTCCGTAGACTTTCTCCAATGCATAGCTGATTTCGCCCAGCGATGCGCGCTTGCGGGCTGCATCAATCGAAAGCTCTAGCAGGTTGCCCTTGCCGCTCTTGGCACATTCGGTCAGTGCGTTCAGTGCTGCCTGAACCTCTTCGTTGTTACGCTCGGCGCGCAACTTGGCCAAACGCTCAATCTGGGCCTTACGCACGGCGGTATTGTCCACCTCCAAGGTCTCGATGGGGTCTTCGTGGTCAAGACGGTACTTATTGATACCCACAATCGTGTCCACATTGCTGTCGATACGGCTCTGCTTTCTTGCCGAGGCCTCCTCGATACGCATCTTCGGCACTCCGCTTTCAATAGCCTTTGCCATACCGCCGAGGCTTTCCACCTCTTGGATATGTGCCCAAGCGCGGTGTGCTAGCTCATGCGTCAGGCTCTCCACATAGTAACTGCCAGCCCATGGGTCTACCACGCGGCAGATATTGGTCTCTTCTTGCAGATAAATCTGCGTGTTACGGGCAATACGTGCGCTGAAGTCGGTCGGTAGGGCGATAGCCTCGTCCAATGCGTTGGTATGCAAGCTCTGCGTATGACCCAGTGCTGCCCCCATAGCCTCGATGCAGGTACGTGCCACGTTGTTGAATGGGTCTTGTTCCGTCAGGCTCCATCCCGAGGTCTGGCAGTGCGTGCGCAACGCCAGCGACTTGGGGTTCTTCGGGTTGAACTGATTCACAATCTTGGCCCACAGCATACGTGCCGCGCGCATCTTGGCAATCTCCATAAAGTGGTTCATACCCACGCCCCAGAAGAAGCTCAGCCGAGGTGCGAAGTCGTCCACGCTCATGCCTGCATTGATACCGGCGCGCAAATACTCCAGTCCGTCGGCCAGTGTATATGCCAACTCGATGTCGGCCGTAGCGCCTGCTTCCTGCATGTGGTATCCCGAAATCGAGATACTGTTGAACTTGGGCATGTGCTTCGACGTATATTCAAATATGTCAGCAATAATCTTCATCGACGGCAGCGGAGGATAGATATAGGTGTTGCGCACCATAAACTCCTTTAGGATGTCGTTCTGGATGGTGCCTTGCAACTGCTCCTGAGGCACACCCTGCTCTTCCGCAGCGATGATATAGAATGCCAGAATTGGCAGTACAGCGCCGTTCATCGTCATCGACACCGACATCTTGCCCAAATCAATCTGGTCGAACAGAATCTTCATATCCAGTATGCTGTCCACAGCCACACCGGCCTTACCCACATCACCCACCACGCGCTCATGGTCCGAGTCGTAGCCACGGTGTGTTGCCAAGTCGAAGGCGCAACTCAAACCCTTCTGACCTGCAGCAATATTGCGGCGATAGAAAGCGTTCGACTCCTCAGCGGTCGAAAAACCGGCATACTGTCTCACCGTCCATGGGCGCATCACATACATCGTGCTGTATGGTCCACGCAGGAAAGGAGCTATACCCGCTGCATAATTCAGATGCTCCATCCCAGCAAGGTCGTCCTTGCCGTATACGGGCTTCACATCTATCTGCTCCGGCGTCTGCCAGCTCTTCTGAATACCGTTTTCTTTCTCCCATTGCACAAAGGATTCTTTGTTTTCCTTTGCGGCACGGAAGTCAACTTTTGAAAAATCTGGTCTCATTATCAATCTTTTATATTATTATATTCAAATCACTATGAATTGCAAATATAATAATTTTTTTTAATATAATAACCTTTTATCCCTACTTTTTGTTTTCTTTTCTTGAAGACAACGAAGACAACATTCTATAGTAGGCCATCCTGCCCCACGTCCCGCAGGGACTAAAAGAGTTGTCAATGTTGTCAAAGTTGTCTAAAATCCAAGCCCCCAAGGGGGCATTTTTTATCAAAGACAACTAAGACAACAAAGGACAACATTTTTGTTTATCATAATAGTAATCCCTCCCCCAAGTCCCGCAGGGACTGAAAAAGTTGGGTTCATCCGCTAAATGGATAGGTGGAGTCGTGTAGGGAGAGGAGTTTGAGTTTGAAGAAGGGCATGTCTCTGTAGCCATAGGCCTGCCGTTTCATGGTTTTGATTTTATTGTTGATGCCTTCGAGTTTGCCGTTGGAGA
>JAFWQP010000102.1 GCA_017509045.1 Bacteroidales bacterium | reverse complement strand
TCATGCGGATATTATTTGTGCTATCCTCCGCAAATTTTTAGTATGTTCATGAATAATCGATGCCTTGAAGGTATAATGCATTAAACTTTGTTAAATATTGGGCTTAAGGGGTGACGATTTTGGCACTTTTGAGAGAATTTAATAAGAAGGGCACATTTTGTCTCTTTCCGAATGAAAAAAAACACGAATTAGTCACGAATGAAAAAAGTAACATCCCTCTTCGATCCTTCTTCGATCCCTCGGCGGTGACGGCTCAAAAAAATGAGAAATTTACAAAAGAAACATACCAACAAACAAAACCCTCAAACCATGAAAAAAGTATTAATCTTAGTTGTTTCAATTTTCAATTTTCCCCTTTCAATTTCCAAGTTCCCTATGAAAAAATACATCCTCCTCTCAATCCTCCTCGCCGCCTCCCTCCCCGCCTTCTCCCAACACTTCGAGTGGGTGAAGACCTATACGGGTCCAAACGATAATAATGGTCTTCCTAGCAATGAGATTATTGAGTCTGTGGCAGATTCAGAAGGAAATCTCTATATCTTAGGTGAATTTACAAAAGGAGCCGATATAGATGGTACCGACCTGCTACCAATCTCTGCCGATAACAATCGTAGTGTTGTAATTGCCAAAATATCCCCATTAGGAAATCTCGTTTGGCATAAATCAATCTATAGTTCATACTCAAGCTGCCATGCATATGGCATTAAGAAATCAGGAGATTCCACCTTGATGATAATGGCAGCCCTTATGCTCCCATTTTATGAGGGTTCAGCCCCGTCCGACCACAACTATTTGTATTATTTGGACACACTCTTAACTTCGGATGATGGCTTTCTAATGCCAACTGATAGCGTCACTCCTTATATGGTCAATGGGTTTATAACACTTGATTTGAATGGTAATTTAGTTGAAAATCATTTTTTACAAGTGGCGTATGTGGACACTTTGGGTCAAACGCTCAATATGCAGAATACTGGAAGTTATCCACCTACAGCACAAATGCTCACGTATTGTCTTTCCAGTGAACTATTTACTGTTGATGAGCAAGGGAATATTATTGTCGGTCGCAAGACTACCGATTATTTGGAAGGAAGGCAAGTTCAAGATGGAAGTATCAGTGCTATTAAAATTCTTGTTGATGGGAGATCTCGGTCAGTCTTTCGCCCTGCACATAAATCTTGCTCATGGAATCAACAGTTATTAAAGTTTTCCTCAGGATTTGATTCTTTGTTGTCCGTCGTCTATATATTGGATTCTACTGATTTATACCCGAATGCTCAAGTTACATCTACGATATATTCTATAGAAACGGATAAATCTGGAAATGTCTATGTGGCTTTTCAATTTGACGGACTGCTGGAGGCTCCCATTTCTAATTCCGATACACTGCGTTTTGATGGTTTAAGAGCGTCTTCCTCTCTTTTAAAATACAATGCTCAATTGGAACCTTTACACATGTTTACACTTGACCTACGTGATTATTCGGATGCATTCTGGTTTCCAAGATATGCAATACAACATTCCTGTGTCAGTACAGCAGGTGAATTGTTTATTATGGGGACGACTGTCATGGAAGAGCCTTACACGACAGGGACAAATTATACTCTGATGTATGGCCGGGACACTCTTAGTCTTAGGGATAATGCTTTTTGGCTTTGTGTTGATACAAGCAATTACAATCTAATTTCCTATGGTAAAGCCCCCTCCACGGTCAAGTCGGGTTTTCAAGGTGAGCAAATGACATTGGCCTTAGAGAATAACAGAGTATTGTCGCAGGTGTGGTATCTTAGAAACATAGAGACTCCCGATACCCAAATTAATGTTTCGAATAATGGGCTTGGTCTCATGCAGTGGGATAACGAGGGGCATATGATTCAATATGTAGACTTTACTGCAAATGGCAATGGAGACAGGATGGGGCAGACCCATATTATTGACAGTGTGGTGTATTTGACTGGTTTGGTGTTTGCTGGAGCAACTTTAGGCTCTTTTCAGATTCCAGCAACAAACCGAGGGGTGGCATTTATCGCCAAGTATGTCGACCCGTCGTTTATGACACCGTATGTTTACAACGACCCGCGTGCCGAACAGGCTATCGAATGGAGTCAAGAGCTGTCTTTCATGATTACAGACACGCCTGTCACCCTTACCGCCACGGCAACAAGCGGACTGCCCGTCACCTATCTCTGTGCCGATACCTCGGTGGCAAGAATCAACGGTAATACTATGCATCTTCTGACTAGCGGCACCACCACCGTCACCGCCTACCAAAACGGCAACGAATATGGCTATTACCCCGCCACACCAGTGTCAAAGACACTGACCGTCGGCAATGTTGGCGTCTCCACTGTCGAGGCAGAACCGCAATTGAGAGCCTACCCCAACCCCACAAGCGGTCAGGTGACCATCGACCTTGCCAGCCTGCCGCCAATACAGCCCGTGGTGCGCGACAGCAGCGACATACAGGTGACCCTCTCCGACGAGGCAGGAGCCTTCGTGAAATACGGCAATCCCTTCCGCCAAAGAGTCAACGTAAAAGTTGAAAGTGGAGAGTTGAAAGTGGAAAGTGGCGTTGCCACCGCGTGGCTCACCGACATGCAAGGCCGACGCGAGGAAGTCCGCCTCACCCCCGCAGGCAACGGCAAATACACTTTAGACCTCACTTCCCGCCCACAAGCCACATACCTCCTCACCCTCACCACCGCCACCGGCAAGACCCACACCCTCCGTCTGCTGAAACAGTCTGACATCTTCGGGAAATAATCTATTTTTGTAATCTTGAGATTGCATTTTTTTATGATTTTGTCATCTGCATATTACAAAAAGTTTGTAGCAGATAGCCGGTGCGGAGGATGCATATATCGCGGCAGATGACATAGAATACGGCACCTCCAACCGCATCCCGCTATGGATGTTTGGACTGCTGTATTAGTTCCTCCCACTTCGACTCTTCGGCGGTGACGGCTCAAAACGACGGTTGCGAAGAAACCAACGTTTTCGATAAGTCGAACGCAGACAAGCTTGCTTGTATGCTGAGGCGAGAAAACGACGGTTGCAAAGAAACCAATGACTTCCGCAAGCCGTTGAAATAATGTGTCGTAGTGCTTATTGGGGCAGCCTGCGGTCATGGCGGTGCAGCTGCAGGAGGTACCAACCCCATTGCAGCAGTTGCACGGCGGTGCTGACGGCGCAGAAGAGGAGGATGGCGTGGCGGAAGTTGCCTTGGTTAATGCCTACCCATAGGGCGGCGATGCGGAGTAGCAGCTGTGCGATTTGGAAGAAGAAGTCGATGCGCTGAGTGGAGAAGATGTTGGCGACAAAGGCGAGGGAGTTGGCGTTGAGCAGCACTACCAGCCAGGGTATGATGCAACGGACATAATAGCCGGTGCCTACCCATTTGGCACCGAAGAGGAAGGTGAAAAGCGGCTCGGCAAAGAAGAATGCTACCACCACGACAGGGACGACGACGGCGTTAAGCGCAAGGGTGAAGCGCAGGGTGTCGCGCCACAGGGGTTGGTGTTGGCGCACTTTCTCGCTATAGGAGGCGTAGAAGACTTTCTCGAAGGCGTTGGCGAGGATGCCGACGGGGCGCATGGTGAAAGTGAGCGCTAGGCCGAAAAGGCCGATAAGGGCATTGTCGAAATGAACGCTAAGCCAGAGGAAGGGCAGGTTGGCAGAGAAAGAGCTGACCAGCTCCTTGGGCATGGTGTAGAGGGGGAAGTTTTTGTAAATTGAGAATTGAAAATTGAAAATTGGCTGCTGCCTTTTAATTGAGAATTGAGAATTGAGAATTGAGAATTGGCTACCGCACCCGTCCCCTCTTTAGAGGGGTGGCCGTAAGGCCGGGGTATGTTCCCAAAGGGGTACGCCGCTAGGCGGGGGGTATGTCAAAAAAAATCACTTTTCACTTTTCACTTTTCAATTTCCATCCCTCCCCCCTCTATCAAATCTATCATATCTATCGTATCTATCAATTCTATTAATTTTTAATTCTTAATTTTTAATTTCACTTTTCACTTTTCACCTTTCACTTTTCACCTTTCAATTTTCAATTTAAATCCCCTCCCTCAAAAACAACACCACCATGAAACAGAAAATCCCTTTAAAACATCTCCTCCTCACAATCCTCCTCGCCGCCTCCCTCCCCGCCTTCTCCCAACACTTCGACTGGGTACGCACCTACACGGGAGCGGAGGCCAGCAATACCGACGACCCGACCAATCGCATAATCGGTTCGTGCGTCGACGCTTCTGGAAACATCTACATCCTTGGTGAGTTCTCGCCCCAAGCCTTTTTGTGCGGAGAAAGACTTTTGCCTATGGAAGTCATTACTACGCCGCTCAGACGTGCTATCGTGATTGCAAAACTCTCACCATCAGGTGATTTGTTATGGCACAAGGCCATATACAATGGCAAAGAGAGTTGTTACGCCCACGCCCTTAGGATGGTGGGCGACAGCAGCATCATGGCAATGGTGCGTTTCTATCTGCCCTATAGCAGTACTGCCAGCTATTATAGAAATCTCTACTATCTTGACACGCTGCTAACGGGGAACGATGACTACCTAATGCCCACCGATAGTGTATCGGGTACTAACTATACCGCCTTTATCACTTTCGACTTCGACGGAAATGCCACCGAACGGCACCTTGTCAGTGTGGGCTATTTAGATTCCAACGGCAATGCGTTGACCGACAGAACTATTTTTGGGAATGTCTATCCCGACAAGCTTACAGCAAAACCTTTATCTAGCGAAAGTTTCAACATAGACAGCGAAGGCAACATCTATATCATACGCAAGGCGAATGATATAGCTACTGGTCCCAGAGACAGTTGGAGAATGGATGATGGCACTATCAGCGCCTTGAAGATAGTAGACAACGGCACCCACAACCTGTTCTATCCCATTCCCTATCGCACTGCCTTGTGGAATTATCAGATTATGAAGTTCTCTCCCCATTTCGACAGCATGATTGACGCTGTGTATCTGTTTGACTCGGCATTGTCTTACAGTACACCATCTTCTACAGGAAAAATTTATTCATTCGAAATGGATGCTCAGCATAATCTGTATTTAATAATGTATTGGTCCGGCCTTCCCGGCCATATCGGTATTGCCAATTCTAATTTACTGCACTTGGGTGACTCATCTTACGCTGCGTCTTGGATGATTAAATACAATTCGGATTTATTTGCAGAAAACTTGGCTCAATTAAGGTTTGAGAGTAGTAATCTTGATCAAGCAGACCCATCCTTGGGTATTGGAGGAGTGTGTGTGGACGATAATAACAATACCATATTCCTTAATTGCAGTGTGGAGTGGTCTTTTTATGGTCAGGTCAATGGCATTTTTTATAGGGACATCAATCTCGATTTAGTAAAGAGGTCTAATTTTTGGCTTCGATTAAACAGGGACGATCTTAGCCTACTTTCGGTCGGAAGGTTGCTTCCAGATACAGTAAGCTCAAGGAACTGGTTAGATGTATTGTCGGTAAATAATAACAGGGTATTCGCACAGTCTGTTATCAGCGGGACAGTCTTCGGAGACACGGTGCTTCATCCCCCACACTACTCTTTTGGGATCTTGGGTTGGGACTATAACGGACACGAAATAATGGTAAAGACCCATGACTGTGAATCCAATAAAAATCTTGGAACCCAAATGCATATTAGAGACAGTATCCTATATCTTACTGGAGTTCTTTACGAAAATTTCATTTGGGACACTATAGAAACACATAACACTGGACCCAGTCAGGCATTTATCGCTAAGTACGTCGACCCCGCTTTTGCACGTCCATACGTTCACCCCTCCGACAGACAAGAGCAATTTATTACATGGAATCAGGAACTCTCTTTCAGTCTCACAGACAGTCCGATTCTCCTAACCGCCAACGCTACCAGCGGACTACCCATTACCTATACCTGTAATGACAGCTCCATCGCCTACTCCGACGGCAGTATGCTCTACCTCCTTCGAAACGGCACCACCACCGTCACCGCCTCCCAGCAGGGCAATTCCGACTACCTCCCGGCGGAGCCGGTCACAAAAACCCTTCTAGTCAATGACGTGGGCATAGGTGCCCTCGCCAACTCTTCTCCACAGATATTTCCCAACCCCGCCTCGGATGCCCTTTACATCATTCCCAATGGGGAACCCATCACCACTGTCCGCCTCCTATCCTCCCTCGGCAGGCAGCAACAGGTAATCCTATCCCACAACAAAATCAACCTCTCCCACCTCCCCGCAGGTGTCTATTTCCTTTCAATCACCACCACATCAAATAATTATCAATTTAAAATCCTGAAAAAATAAGAGAATTACCGTTACCGTAAATCACCTCGGAGAGGTGTGATTTTAATAACACCGTACAAGCGTAGCGTAGTGCGGTGACAGAATAAGCTCTCTATCAGCGTCCCGAATAGGGACGCGACAATGAGAAAGGTTAGCAAAAATCAGTCATACAAAAATCCTGAAAAAATGAAAGACTTACTCAACCTCATTCGTCTGGCGGCACTCCTCTTAATGTGTGCCGTCGGATTCCATGCCGGAGCGCAGGAAGACAGGGTCACACCTCCCGACCCCAACCCTGGCTCCCGTCAGTACAATGTCGTCATCAACAGCGACTTCGAGTCTAAATGCGTCCTCCCGAACGATGGGCAGTATTACTACGACGAGCTCCCCCATGTCTTGGTGGCTTGCCAAGGACAGGAGGTCACATACACAGCCTATGCAAGCACCGATGGCGACAACGTCGTCAGCTGGTCATGGCTGGTCACTGGTGCCGCGTCGGTCTCCTACAACGACAACGTCGCCACCGTCCTCTGGGGCACCGAGGAATCAGGCATGTTGTCCGTCACCATCACCATGGCCTCGGGCTACACCTGTACGCGCCATCAGGCGGTGCGCATCGTCGAAAAACCTGTCGCCGTGGCATCCTCCGTCCCCGAATACGACGCTTCTCACACCATCTATGTCTGCTATGGCATGGATGTCGAATTCACCGACCAGTCCCACACTCAGAGCAGCGACATCGCTGGCTACCTCTGGGAAGGCTGCGGCAGCACATCCTCTACCCGCTCCTTCCTCCTCCAAAATGTCACCACCCCCTGTACGGTCACACACCGCGTCTACAACAACTGCGGATGCTACGACGAGGAAGAATTCTTGATTAAAGTGCTGCAGGGGCATCCCCTGCAACTCGACTGCTACGGCACCGCCTGCGAGGGCAGCACGGTCTCCTACCACGCCACCTCTCCCTCTTGTACCCAGTACTTTTGGAGCATCGAGGGCGGGCATCTCGTCAGCGGGCAGGGTACGCCCGACATCACCGTCACGTGGGACAACCCGCTGGACGGCTACGGCATCATCAGCCTCGACGGCCCCATCTGCGGCAACGGCGCCTGTCAGGGCGGCCTCAGCGTCCGCGTCCCCATCATCCAAAACGGCGTGGCCATCAACGGCCAGACTGCGGTATGCGAGGGCGAGGCGGTGGTTTACAGCGTACCACTCTACGGCTCCACCCACTACGAATGGAGTATCACACCCTCCACGGGGGTGAGCGTTACCCCTCTTAACGGTGCCAATAAAGTCACATGTCTGTTCAACACACCCGACACCTTCCGCATCTCCGTCAAATACAAGTGCGACTTCCTAGCTTGTGGCGAGTTCCGCTCCGACACCCTCACCGTCGTCGTCAAGCCCCGCCTCGAAATACTTGGCGATAAGGAGGTCTGCCGGACCAACACCATCACGCTGACCACCAACGACGAAAACAACAACCTCTTCACTTGGAACGTTTACGACCTCGCCAACAACCAGCTTATCTATACCTCTCCCTCGCCGACGGACCAACTCGCCTCCAATGTCATCCAAAACGCAGGCAGATACCGCATCACGGCCGAAAACAGCAACTATTGCAACGAGGCAACGTTCGTCCTCACCATCAAAGACCCGCCGCCCGCACCCACCGTGGCAGAGATGAGTCCCGACAACCCCACCATAGCTTGCCCCAATTCGACCATACGCCTGAACGCCACCCCCTCTAATCCCTATTACAACTTCATTTGGGAGGCATGCTCCACCGCCACCCCTGCTGTTGTCTCGGGTGAAGAGGTCTCGATAACCTATGGCTCGGAGGTGTGCAACGTGAATGTCTACCACTACGACCGCGAACTGCAGTGCCGCTCCCGCACCTCCTACACCCATACCGTTGTACCATTCGTCCTCGCACAGACTCATCTTCCAAAACGTATCACCGTCTGCCCTGGCACCAGAATCGTCTGGGGCAACGACATCGTGCCGGAACAGGATTTGGTTTTGTATGAGTGGCAGATACAGGACTTATATCAACGCTATATAACCGTAGATGGGGATATTCACAGCGGCCCCAATACATTTACGGTAAGTGATATAAATCCAGCAATATCCAATCCAATTTCTTTTCAATTGTATCTGTCCAGACGCTATTGTGGCGACGAGAAAATTGACACGGTTCAAATAATCATATACCCGATGCAGCACCCGTCGCTGAGTTTCGACCCACAAGATGCAATTTGTCAAAACTCCCAAGTCCAACTCTCTGGCTCAGGGTGTACCACTTGTGTCGATGCCAACGCCATAGGCAGGTACACATGGTCTTTCTCCGATAGCCCACAGACCGCAACAGGACAGACCATATACCACACATTCGACAAACCCGGCGACATCCTCGTGACGCTCACCTGCAACCCCTATGATGTCTGCGACAATAGCAATTATCTGCCGTCGGTGACCGGCATCATAAAAGTAATCCCCAACCCGCCAGCATACTCCATCGGCTACGACGGCACCAATGTCTTCTTAGAACCACCGTTGTCCTCGACGGACTATGCCATCCGCTGGGGCCACACTGCTGATACCAACAATACGGTGCCAGCTTCGCTGGGTGGGGGCATGGACTATTCCTGCATGATTATTAGTCGCACAAACCCAAGATGCACCACGATGATAAAGAACGAGGCGGTATTGTGCCAACCGCTCCAATTGGGTCCTCCATCCATCGACTATTGCAACAAGACGGTTTCGTTCAGCGTGCTCAATCCGCCGATGCCTATTGTCTGGAGTGTCCTATCGGGCGATGTCGGTGACCAAATCATCAATGGCTCCCTAAATGAGTACCTGACACTTCCGGTCAACTCCGTCGGCAACATCGTGGTAAAGGCACGGGCGGAGGCCGACGAGCCCTGCTTCTCTTCCACGACAATGTTCACTGTCGATTTCCTGCCATACTTCTCTTTGCAGAAGGCCTGTTCCACCATCGTCATCCGAAACAATTCTAAATATCTCGATGGTAGCAAGATGCTTCAAATAAATGTGAAGGATGGTAACGGCATCATCCTTAACAATCTCATTTTCCCTGTCAGCCAATCCGAAGTCACATATCCTACAGGCGGTGGAGGACATTTCACCTTCGAATTGTACTCTTATGACGGAACCCCATTGGTACCGCCTTGCACGATTGGCTCTGTCGACATCCAAAACACCAGCGACTTACCGTTGCCGGTGAATGTCACTTCTGCCAATACGGGGCACATACATCAAACATGTGACAACACTGCTATCCAACTGACAGCATCTTTACCTTCGCCTCACACGATCGTTCACTCACACTGGGACTTTGATGATGGTGGGACATATTTGGATACAAACGGAAATTCTGTTTATCATACATTTGAATTTCGTTCAATAAATACCGATTATTCGCTTTATATGGTGACCGTGGATATCAAGGACGAAAATGGTTGTGAGCACCAAGGTAGAATAGAAATAAAATCATTTGAAAACGAATTGAAAGACGAATCAATATATATTAATGCATTGAACTTCCCTATTTGCCCCGGAAATGACGTAACTTTAGAATACCAAATAAACGATAATACACCACCTACAGACCTCATCGCAGACTACGATTGGAGTTCCTCTCCGAATAACAACTCATATTTACATTATGTTTCTTACACCGACGACTACAGCGTAATCGTCACCAATGATAATTACTGCAAAACTGAGGCAAGTGTCAATGTCAGATTCAAAAACAAACCTTCCGCCATCATCATCCCTAAGAAGTATTACTACTGCACTGGAGAGGAAATCGTTCTTTATGGCAAGCCAGACAATGAAAATAACTATACGTATGCATGGTCTGTTTACGAAAGCATAGCACAGACGACTATTCCCTATACTACTGGTACAATCAGGTTCACCGCACCAAGTTACGGCTGCACGTATACCATTAATTTGACGATCACCAACGACGAAGGCTGTTCCGCACAGGCCGACCCGGTGACTATCACCGTTGTCGCGCCTCCGCTGGCTCCAGGAATATCCAAAGACCCCAATCAGCACTGCATTGACCAGCACCCATTCAAGCTGATTAGCAACAACCCATCTCAGTTACTCCATTGGAGTAACGGCGATTACGGCAACACCGCTTATTACCATTATCCGGGCCCCGCTATCGCCTATTACTACGACCCAGTGTCTGGCTGCCGCTCCGATTCTGCTGTCATCAATATACCCGCAGCTCCCGACTTCGACGCCCTGCTGACAGGCTGCTATAAGGTTTGCGATTCCCTATCAGAAACCAGTCTGCCTGTATATGGCTTGTTACCTTTACTTCAGCCTTATGGTTGGGATTGGTATTACAACAATCTCCTCTCTCAGAATGGATTATTCGGCTATCAACCCCACCCGCTGATGCTTCCGTTGAGCGGATTCGGTTCCTACCACCTCTCTGTAAACTATTTTGAAGATTGCCAATCCACCTCAAAACCTTTTGTCCTTCAAGAGGATGATGTATGCAAGTGCGACAGCATCGACATCCGTTATGTGTGCAAAGATAGCCACGTCAAAGACTGCCACCTGATTTATGAGATTGAGGTCACGGTGTGCAATAATTCACATACGACACGAACTTTCAACACATTGACACCTCTGTTTAACCTTATCTCTGGAAATATAACAATTACTAGTAACACCTTTACCGCTACCTCCATCACACCAAGCAACTGCTACAATTTCACTCTTGAACTTGAGGTGTCGATACTTGACCCCATGGTGGCCTCATTTATGATTGAGGGCTCTAAATGTAATGTGGATTTCAGCATCGACCTCACTCCCGACATCAATTGTTCGCAACTGGCTTCTGGTTCGATAACACCCAACAGCACCATCACTGGGGTTAATACCATCTATTGCGATTTCTCCATCAATGTGTCTGGGGTAACGGATGTGCTGGCTGTATGGAGCAACCCGCAGTCGGTTGTCAATTACACCCTTACGGGTACAGGTGTGAGCGGCCTGTGCGCATTCGGTCAAGGTGACCTGTCCGATGGCGAGACAGCCTGTGTCTATGCCCTTGTCTGTGTCGATAAGGAACTTTGTATCTACTACTACTGTGTCCCGGTGGCTGACTTGCTTGCATCTCCTAAGTCATCCCCGCTTGAAAGGGCTGGACGCGATGCTGACAACTCCCCCGACCCCACACTAAAGCCCAACCCCACCACTGGCGATGTCTCCGTCGTCGGCACCTCCGACAAAGTCCTTGAAATCCTCGTCATGGACATGAACGGACGCACCGTGGCCACCTTCACAGGCTCCGACCACTTCAACATCTCCAACCTCCCCTCCGCCGCCTACATCGTCCGCATCAAAACCTCCCCATCCCCTCTTGAGAGGGGTACGGCAAAGCCGGGGGGTATGTCCACTACTGAGACTCCCGCCAAAATCACCTACCTCAAACTAATCAAAAAATAACCAGGAAGTAACTAGGGGCTGCCCCCACGCAGCCCCTACCCACTTCCCCCCTCTATCACATCTATCACATCTATCCCCTCTATCGTATCTATCCCCTCTATTAATTTTTAATTTTTAATTATTAATTTTCAATTATCACCTTTCAATTTTCAATTTCCCCCGTCCCCTCTTTAGAGGGAGAAAGAAAGACCCAGTGAGTCTTTCGCCAGCGAGTGAGGCGATGAGCCGAAGAGCGGAATACTCTTTCCCTCTAACGCCTCCTCAAAATACTGGGGTATGTAAAAAACATTATAATTTTCAATTTTCACCTTTCGCTCTTATGCTATATTTGACTGATTTTTCAACAGCGTTGAAGAGGCTGAATCTCAATGACCCCACACAAGGAACGCAGTGTGGGAACAACGTAAACTCTACAACTCAGCGTCCCGAAGATGAAGAAAACCCAGTTGCTTTTCGATAACAGAGTACAACGAAGTGGGATCAAACGACAATGAGAAAGGTCGGCAAAAATCAGTCATATGTTGTATTAGAACGATATACAAAATACAAAAAACAATGAAAAAGATTAAGCTCTATATCATGTCTTTGCTGATGGTGCTGCCATTGGCAATTGTCGCATCTCTGGACATCTTCTCCGAATGGTTACAGTTTCGCCCCCTTGGCGATATGCTGAACACAGGAAACATCGTGGCTCTTTTCTGCATCATACTGATAATACTCGCATTTTGCTTCCACCTGGAATTCAACAACAAGAGCAAGGATGCCTTCGATAGTCTCCCGGTTTCCATAACCGCCATCGAGAATGTCAATTCCGAGTTCATCTCATTTTTCATGACACTGCTGGCTGTTCTCGCCTTCGACCTGACCTCCGTCAGGGGCGCCATTCTGTTCATCATGGTATTGATCCTGTTTGGCTGCCTTTTCGTGAAAACCGAGTTGTTCTACTCCAACCCATGCTTTGCCATTCTCAAATACCACATCTACCGAGTCAACACAAAAAACAATACGATTCCAGAGAAATCCATCGTCATTTGTCGCGACAAACTCTCCGAAGGTGATTACATCAGCACAATCAAACTCTCCGAACACGTTTTCTTCTGCAAAAAAGCTAATTAACAATGAATAAAACCGAGGAATTAAAAGCAAGACTGCAAACCATTGTCAAGCAAAAAGGCACCAACATCGATGTCTTCTTCATTATGAAAAGTGCCGACGGCGGCGTGGTCAAGAAAGCCAATATCGCAAATGGCGCCACCGATGGACTCCGAAAGGCTCATCTGGACAATATCGGCCAACTGGTCTCGATGATGGAGGAGGGCCTTGACGGACTTACCGTTCTCAATCTGTCGGCTGCCGACGACAGAAAATCCGCCATCTATCGCTATGACCTGGACGACAGGCCGCAATTCTTTGATGCTTTCAAAGAAATCGAAGATCATCAGTACGACGGCTATTTCTCCGAAGAAAATGGACGTTTCTTCGATTTTTCCAAAGACGAACTCTCGCAGATTGACGCTTTCGTCATCCACATTGGAAATGACGACAATTCTTTGATGATTTACCGAAAGAACTATTCTGTCAATCTCTTTAAACGTGACAAGATTTTCCTTGTCAAGAAGGACGACACCCGCTTCGACACGATGAAAGACGACTTCATCCGGCTGGATGCAAAGATAGACTTCCTCTATGTCAATGGCGAGGTGTACATTTACAACCTTGACGTACTCGAACGGTTCGGCGATTTTCATCAGATTATTACCAATGAGGCAACCGCCTCGTTAAGGGAGATAGGCACGATCGGCCTAGTGTCCAACCTCGACATCCTGTTGAGTAGGGTTGATGACCTCCGCTTCGCCCGCAAACTCGCCAAGATTTCTAAAGACTCTCCCGTTTTCAGAGTACCTCAAGCAGACATCATCGATTTCACCAAGAAACATCCATTCCTAAAAGACAAATTCGAATACACCGCAGATGGCAGTCAAATCGAGCTGAACACCAAACTCTCGCAGGAGAACTTCATCAAGTTGTTGAACGATGATTTCCTGCGTTCCGAACTGACCAAAATAGACTACGAATCCCCCGCCAAAAACCGCCTTTAACCAAACATTATGTTTCTTCTATTTGCACGGTCTGCAACGACATGATTCAAACACATTACACCAACACATTCACTTTCGACAGTACAGACCTTATTCGGTAATGGTCCTGTCCCATAACATTCTGCCACGGCAAGCCCCTTCTTGCCGTGGCTCTCTTTTTATGGTCTTGTTGGTGATTCGATGCATGAATTGAAATTTTCATTGAATCTAATTCCGGCCTTTGGCCAATTGTTTAATC